>JBGTJT010000022.1:0-8960 GCA_041744995.1 Pirellulales bacterium
CCATCGCCAACATATCGGCGATGCTCGGCCGCTCGCCCGACTTGGCCTGGGGCGTGCTCGGCTTCTTGGCTGGCCCGTCTCCGTTGCCAGTGGCAGCCTTCTTGGGGGGAGCCGAATCGGCCGCGGCCGGAGGCGAGCTAGCCGCTGCAGCGCCGCCGCCGTCGTCCTGGCGGCACTTGGCTAAAATTTCCGCGACCGAAGGTCTATTCTGGTCTGCCATAAGAGCTTGCGAAGAAACGTGTTACTCTAATTAGGAAGGTTCCAATCCGGGCCCCTCGTCCGCGCGCGCCACACGCCTTGCCAACGCGTCGTCACTGCGGCCGGTGAGGACCATTGCCCAACCCGTCCATTGGCGGCAAGCAGAAGAGAAGCGTCTCTATTCCGTCGGGCTTGGCCGGTAGGTGGTTGTGACAAATTTCACGAACTCACGCAATTTGTCATGGTTGGGCAAAAATGTCAACCACCTAAAATGGTTTGACAGTGGAGGTTTCAGTTTTTCAGGCTCCCAGCGACCAACATTGCTGAATCCAGCGTCACAATGGATTTCGCTGCTTACGAATCGAGGCGGTGATTTGTTAGACTGACAGCCTTTGACAAACTCTGCTCTGGGTCGCGATATGAATCTACTGATCATCGGCAACGGCGGACGCGAACACGCGCTGGCTTGGAAGTTGGCGCAGAGTCCCGACGCCAAGCAAATTTTTGTCGCCCCTGGCAATGCCGGCACGGCACTGGACGCGATCAATGTGCCGATCGCGACGACCGACTTCGCCGCTCTGATCCAGTTTGCCAAGCAAAACGACGTCGGGCTGACCGTCGTCGGCCCCGAGGCGCCGCTGGCCGCCGGCATCGTCGACGCCTTTCAGGCGGAGAATCTCCGCGTGTTCGGCCCTTCCAAGGCGGCCGCACAGTTGGAAGGCTCCAAGGTGTTCTGCAAGAATATCCTCCGCCAGGCCGATGTGCCGACCGCCGATTACCGCACCTTCAGCGATCCGCGCCGGGCAATTACCTACCTGGAAGACCGCGAGGACGTGCCGATCGTCGTCAAGGCGGACGGCCTGGCCGCCGGCAAGGGGGTGATCGTCTGCAGCAACCGGCAGCAGGCGATCGAGGCGGTTGAGCGGATCGCCATCGAACGAGAGTTTGGCGACGCCGGAAGTCAATTGGTGATCGAGGAACGTCTCGACGGCCAGGAAGCGAGCGTACTGGCCATCACCGACGGCCGCACACTGGTGACGCTGCCCGCGGCGCAAGACCACAAGCCGGCCTTCGACGGCGACACCGGTCCCAACACGGGCGGCATGGGCGCCTACAGCCCCACGCCGCTGATCGACGACGACCTGATCAGCCGGATCGAAGAGCAGGTGCTGGTGCCAACGGTACACGCCATGAAGCGATCGCGCTGCCCGTTCCGCGGGGTGCTCTATGCCGGCTTGATGATTTCCTCCCAGGGACCGAAGGTGCTGGAGTTCAACGTGCGGTTCGGCGATCCCGAGTGCCAACCGCTGGTGATGCGGCTGAAGAGCGATCTGCTGCCGGTGCTCAATGCGGCCGTCGACGGCGAGTTGGACCGCATCGATCCGCTGGAGTGGGACGACCGGTCGAGTGTCTGCGTGGTGATGGCCAGCGAAGGCTACCCTGGCGATTACGAGAAAAACCTGCCGATTCGCGGCCTGGAGGCGGCGGCCGAAGTGGAAAACGTGAAGGTATTCCACGCTGGTACGTTGCTCGATGACGCAGGCCGCGTGTTGACCAACGGCGGCCGGGTGCTCGGCGTAACCGGACTGGGCAACACCGTGGCCGGCGCGAAGTTACAGGCCTACAAAGCCGTCAAATGCATCCGCTGGCCCGGTGCCTGGTGCCGGAAGGATATCTCGGATAAGGCGCAAGGCCGGTAAAGTGGTTGAGGCTTCCAGCCGCAACAGACACCCTAGCCCGTGCCATGTTTGATACGTGCCAAGCGGTGGCCAAAAAATCCGCCGCGGCTGGAAGCCCCGGCCACTAAAGCTTCCCCAATCCGGAAAAACCCCTACATCCGGACACTTTGCCCAAGTGTTGCACTTTAACAACATTTCTGACCGATTCTTTCCTTCGTCGCCGCTAAACTCTGCCACAATTGGCTAGAGTCACCAGTCATCCAAGTCGGGCCGGCCGACGCGACCTCACGAAGAAGGAGAATCCAGTGGCCAAAAAAGCATCCGCCAAAGTCGCCGTCGATCGCCGCGCCGCCAAAACGGGCGAACGCCGTCAGACAGACCGCCGCAAAAAGAGTGAGCCGGTCGCCGTCGAACGCCGCGGCCTTGAGCGGCGGGAAAAAGTCAGCCGCCGTCGTCAGATCGATCCCACCACCTGCGAGCGGGATTATTCCGAAGATGAAGTGCTGTTCATGCAGGCCCTGGACGAATACAAACGCAAAAACGGCCGCATGTTCCCCACCTGCAGCGAGATTCTGGAAGTGATCCGGGATCTGGGCTACGTCAAGCAGCCGGTCGAAGCGGCGTCCGAACCCGCCGCCGCCGGCAACTTGGATTGAACAAGCGGCCCTTCGCAAAAGGTCTCTCGACGCGGAATCTCGCGACAATTACCGGTTTTCACTCCCAACTCGGCCTTGCATCCGCTGCCGCTTATGGCTAAGTTCCCCGCACTTTCCCAGCGGCGGTTGCCGCCGGAGAGTTGTTGATTGGCGTGAAACACTGATTCGCGAGGTTCTAGCCGTGACGAAGTTTTTTTCTCCGCATTGCGACCAACTGCTCATTCGCTCGGCACATTCGGTGTGGGGGGCTATTTCGGCCGCGTTGTTGCTGTTGGCGGTCTCCGGCTGCCAGTTCACCAGCAACGGCAAGAACGCCGAGGGAACGCGCTACTACCAGCAGGGCCAGTACGGACCCGCGTTGCAGAAGTTCCAGGAAGCGCTGCAGGCCCAGCCGAACAATCCCGACAGCTATTACAACTTAGGGGCCACGTACCATCAGTTGGCCAAGGCGCAGAATGATCCCAGCTACTGGCAGCAGGCCGAGAACTACTACAACCAGTGTCTCGATTACGACGCCAACCATGTGCAATGTTATCGCGCGCTCGCCGTGATGCTGGTCGAACAGGACCGCTCCGACGCAGCCTTCCGCTTGCTGGAAGGCTGGGGCGACCGTTCCCCCGGCGTGGCCGACGCCAAGGTGGAGCTGGCCCGACTGCACGAGGAATTCAACGACAAGGCCGCCGCGCAGGAGAAGCTGCTCGAAGCGATCGCCATCAATACCAGCCATCCCCGTGCCCGTGCGGCGCTCGGTCGCATGCGGGAAGAGGCGGGCGACTACACCCAGGCAATGAACAACTACGCCATCTCGCTGCAAGCGAATCGCCTGCAGCCACAGGTCGCCGCCCGCGTGGCGACGCTGCAATCGTCGGTCTCAACCGATCCGCTGATGACCACCCCCGCCGGTGGCACCCGCACGGTCACGCTGCCCGCCAACACGGGGCGGTATTAGCAGGCTGCAACCGATTAACTTCGGGCAGCGGAATTCGCCAGAATTCCGAAGACTTACATTTCGCTTCGATGCATCGGAACTCTTGGCGCTTTTCCACTACGCTACCGTTGGATCGACCCCGCCTCGGGCAGTTCGGCTACTTGCAACGGGGTATTCGGCGGTTTGCTCTCCGGCTTATCGACAAACCGGCTGATATTGAGCGGCCGCGGCAGATCCATTGGCTTGGGTAGATCGTCCGGCCAGTCGACTGTCTCGAAGCTCACCGTTTGCACCTTCGGCGTCAACGTCGCCGCCACAGTCGGCTTCTGCTCGTGCAGTTCGCCATACCGTTCGATCGATCTGGCCGTAGCCACGTTCCGCGATTGCACGTAGTCGCCGATCGCCAATCCGCTGGTCATCAGCAGACCGCAGACGCCTCCGGTGATCCATTCCACGGAATGATAGGTGCGTTTGTTTCGGATCGTCATGCTTCGCTCGCTAAAAGTTGAAACCGGCGCGCGCCGCCGCGGCCGAGCAGAGTGTAGATCGAACCGCCGGGACGAGGCAATGGCAATGCGAATCTTACTCGCCGCCGCGCAGCCAATGTGGCAGTTCGCCGGCCGCCGGCAATTTGACGAGATGTGCCGATTCGATCGCCTCGTGCCGCAGCACCTCTTCGATCGGCTCTTGCGGCGGAATGCCGTCCAGATTAAGCACCCCCACGGCCGTACCGCCGGGCGCGTCGCGGCCGACGGCCATCTGGCCAATGTTCACGCCGTGCCGGCCGAAGATCGTGCCGATGGCGCCGATAATGCCCGGCACGTCGCGATGGGCGAACAGCAGCAGCGTGCCGTCGAGGTAGGCCTCCAGGCGATGACCGTTGATCTGCACCAGCCGCGGCATGTTGTTGCCGAACAGCGTGCCGCCGGCCTGATAGCTGCCGCCGGCCGTCGCCAGCTCGGCGCTAATCAGTGAGCTGAACGCGCCCTTGCCCGACTGCGAGTCCTCGCGCAACTCGATGCCCCGTTCGCGGAGCAGCATTTCGGCGTTGACGATGTTGACGTCCTCGTCGAATGCGTCTTCGATCAAGCCGCAGGCAAAAGCCGCCGTCAGCAACTTGGTGTCTCGCTCGGCGAGTTCGCCCCGATAATGCAGTTGCACGCTCTTGGCCGACTTGTCGTCCATCTGCGTGAGCAGCAGTCCCAGCCGGTACGCCACGTCGAGATAGCCGCGCATGCCGGCCAGCGTCTTGGGATCGAGGGGCAATACATTGACCGAATGGCGAATCGCGCCGGTCGTGAGATAGTTAATCAGCAGTTCCACCCCCTCGACGGCCACTTGGGTCTGGGCCTCCTCGGTGCTGGCCCCTAGATGCGGCGTACACAGCACCCCCTTCATCCCGAACAATTCGCTCTCGGTACACGGTTCTTCCTCGAATACGTCGAGCGCTACGCCCGCCAGCTTGCCGCTCTTTAGCCCGGCGACCAGCGCGTCCATTTCATAGATGCCGCCGCGGGCGCAGTTGATCAGCCGCGCCCCCGGCTTGATGATCTCCAGGCTCTTCATGCTGAACAGTCCGCGGGTTTCATTGTTCAACGGGGTGTGGACGGTAAGATAGTCGACCCGCGGCAGCATCTGATCGACGCTGTCGACCAGTTCCACGCCCAGTTCGGCGGCCCGTTCGCGCGACATAAACGGATCGTAGCCGAGCACCCGCATCTCGAACGCCTTCAACCGTGCGGCCACCGCCGCACCGATGCGGCCCAGTCCGACGATGCCGACGGTCTTGTCGGCCAACTGGGCGCCCATGTAGAGCTTGCGATCCCAGCGGCCTTCAACGAGCGCCTGATAGGCCGGGGCGACGTTCCGCGACAGCCCGAGCAGCAGCGCGATGGCGTGCTCGGCCGTGCTGAGCGTATTGCCGCTCGGCGTGTTCATCACTACGACGCCCAGCCGCGTGGCGGCGTCCTTGTCGATGTTGTCGGTGCCGACGCCGGCGCGAACGATCGCCCGCAGGCGGCGGTTCCCCTCCAGCGACTCGGCGGTGATGGTCACGCCGCTACGAAGCACCGCGCCGTCGTATTCCGCCAGCGCGGCCCGCAGTTCCGCACCCTTCAGCTTGGTCCGCACGTCGTAGGTAAAGCCGTCGGCGGCATCGAGCAGAGCGAGTCCTTCGGCGGCCAGATCATCGAGAACAATAACGCTGGGCATGGCGGTCCGTGGGGGTTGGCTGAAGCGAGGCGAGTTCCATTCAAACCCCCAATTCTACAGCCCCGGCAATCATCGCGAAAGCGGCGTGAACGATCCGCGGGGCGCGCAGGGCTAGCCAAACCTGCGACCGATAGGGGCACGCCCCTGGAAGAATCGCAAAGCCTGTGCCGACGCTGGCGGCGTCGGCCACGATACGAAAAACGGGACGGGCGGTCTGGTACTGAGGCAGACCACTCGTCCCGTTGGGCGCTCACGCTGCATTCAGCGGAGCGGAAGTGCGAGACTTGATTCGCGCCGAGGTTTACCTGGGCCTGAAACTAAGCCCAGTTGTCACGGCCGGCGGTTGAACGTCACGCACTCTTGGGTTTCGGTTCCGGCATCGGGAACATCTGCGCCCGGCCGTCCACGATGTCCTCGGTAATCACGTAGCGGCCGTGCGGCTCGCGGTCGGGCAGTTCGTACATGATGTCGAGCATCACTTCTTCGATGATCGAACGCAGCCCACGCGCCCCGGTTTCCTTGGTCTTGGCGCGACGGGCAATGGCCCGCAGTGCGCCGGGGGTGAAGTCGAGGTCGGCGTTCTCCATGGCGAACAGCTTTTGGTATTGCTTGATCAGAGCGTTCTTCGGTTCGCACAGCACGCTGACCAGTGCGTCCTCGTCGAGCGGTTGCAAGGCGCTGACGACCGGCAGTCGGCCGACCAGCTCTGGGATCAGGCCGAACTCCAGGATGTCGTCGCTGGCGATCTGCGGCAGCAGTTCGGCCATGCTTCGTTCGCGATGCACGCCATGCTTCTGTCCGAAGCCCATCGTCCGCTTGCCGAGCCGCTTGGAGATGATCTCGTCGATGCCGACGAACGTCCCGCCGCAAATGAACAGGATATTCGAGGTGTCGATCTGAATGTACTGCTGCTCGGGATGCTTGCGGCCTCCCTGCGGCGGCACGTTGGCCACGGTTCCTTCGAGCATCTTGAGCAGCGCTTGCTGGACCCCTTCGCCCGAGACGTCGCGGGTGATCGAGACGTTCTGGCTGGTCTTGCCGATCTTGTCGATCTCGTCGATGTACAGCACGCCCCGTTGGGCGGCTTCGATATCGAAGTCGGCCGCGTGCAGCAATTTGAGCAGCAGGTTCTCGACGTCCTCGCCCACGTAGCCCGCCTCGGTAAGCGTGGTGGCGTCGCCGATGGCGAACGGCACGTTGAGAATGCGGGCCAGCGTGCGGGCCAGCAGGGTCTTGCCGCTGCCGGTGGGGCCGACGAGCATGATATTCGACTTGTCCAACTCGACGTCGCCGTCAGCCTCCTCGGCGGCCAGCAACCGCTTGTAATGGCAATGCACGGCCACCGAAAGCACCCGCTTGGCCTGCTCCTGCCCGATGATGTACTCGTCCAACTGCTCGACGATCTCCCGCGGTGCGGGCACCTTGCTGAACAGTTTTTGCGGCGTTCCGCGGCGGCGACGTTCCTGATCGAGAATCGACTGGCACAACTCGATGCAGTTGCCGCAAATGTAGACGTCCCCCGGTCCCTCGACCAGCGGCCCTACGTCGCGATAGCTCTTCTTACAGAAGGAGCAAAACGCGTTCTTCTTGGTGGTCCCACTGCTGCGGCGACCTCCGTTAAAATCCCGTCCTGTCGGCATAGTATCTCCTTTCAAGCGCTCCCGACCGGGGGTGGCGCGGCAAGATCATTCGTCGCCGCGCGATCCCACGAGAGACCGTATCAATCCAAGGTGTCGCTCGAGAAGCCGTGCGGAGTTTTCCGCACGGGTCGATCGGTGCTTCCCTGTCCGAACCGCTCGAGTAGAGTAAAAATTTCAAGTTCCGCGTGTCGTTTCCAAATCGCTCGTCGCAGGCTTTCCTTCCCTGCGCGAACCTTTGGAACTGTCACCGAGCCTGCCGCCGTCGTCAAGACCGGAGCAACTGGCGCTGGCCGGTCGAATTCGTTTTAACCCGAAGTGTCGGAATCCTTTATCTCATTCCGGAGCCGCGTTCCGAGTTGCGTCTTTATAGTTCGGAATTCCTCGTCGCTGAGGTGACCTTGGGAATGCAATTCTCGGAAATTGGTGAGCAGTTCATTTGCGTCTGGCGTGTCTTCTTTGATAGCATCCCGAAACCTTGCCACCACGTACACTCCGATTGCAATTAACATGCCTAATGCAGTGAATAGCAGGATCAGGCGCGCCCAGGGGGTTGACAGGAACTCCAGAAAGCTCGTCGCTTGCAACGGTTGTACCGACAGCCTGGCAAACAGAAGGAGCGACATGCAAATCCGGCAAAGTTGATGGCCCAAGTTTCCCCAACCATGGAACGCCTTTCATTATGACGACTGCCACCGACGGCGTCGAGTCGTTTGGAATCATCCGGCGAAATGCGCGGCGGTGAAAGGCGATCGATCCATTCCCGCCAATGGAATTACGCCGCCCAGTCGCAACTTTTTCGAGAATTTTGGGCGGATTCGCTGGATAGAGGGGGTTTACATGCGATTACGCCAGAACGGCCGGCGCTTGCCGTGGGCAACGGCCAATACCTCGATCTGCGCTTCGTGTACGCGATACACAACGGCATAGGGAAACTTCTTCAATAGATATCTGCGCGTTCCCCAAAGATAATTGCCCCACATCAAGGGAGACCGACTGATGGCGATTCTGGCCGCTTCCAGTTCCGACTCGAAAGCGATCGCGGCCGATTCACTCTGCTTCAAATATCACGTGTACGCCTCCAACACATCGCGGCGGGCCTCCGAATGAAACCCTACGGGCAAATCATGTACCATCGCGCTGCTGCCGCATTTCTTGCATGACGTCATCCCAGGGAATCAGCGTAGTCTCTCCGCGATCGGCTAATTCGATCCGCCGTTTGATTTCGGCCGCCCAAGCTTCGTCAGCATCCTCGTCCGTTTCCGTATCAAGACTGTTAATCAGGATGGCGGCGATCTCGGCTCGGTCGGTGTCCGGCAGGCCGAGCGCCGACTGGAGAATGTGGTGTGTAAGTTCGTTCATCGAGATTGCCCCCGGAAGGATTTGTTGCTGCATCCATTATTATCCACATTCCCGCGCGAGGAAAGCTTATCGCAGGGGAAATCAAGAGAACCGGCAACCTCGCTAGACGTTAAAATTCCGCAGCATGGCCATGCTACGTGGGCGCACCCCACCGGCGTACGCTGATCTCCGCCACGAACAGCAACAAGGCCGCCAAGGCGAACCAAGGCCACAGCGGGCGGTACTCCACACGTCGGCTGGATTCCAGCGGCGGCAGTGCGGCGGGCGAGACGTTGTAGAGGCCGCCGGA
>JBGTJT010000023.1:0-2842 GCA_041744995.1 Pirellulales bacterium
CGCGGCGCTAAAACACCCTCGACCACGCACAAAAATGCCGTGCCGTTCACCCAGAGATTCAACCGCCTCTTTGGCTTCCTTGAGGCCGCCGCCTTGATGTTCTCGGTACAACTTAATCGCTTCAATCTTCTTCCCTTCGCCAAGAAGTCGCAGCACCTCACCCTCAAACCCTTCTGGGACGTCTCTCGCGCGCGATTGTAGCGAACCGCCAAGCTGCAATGACTCAACAGCTTCCTTGGCCTCCGCCAGACTTAAGCCGGTTTCTTCTCGATATACCTTGATGGCTTCGATCTTCTGTCGTTGATCGAGCAGAAGTCGAATTCTATCTTCCAGGCTGTCCTGCAAGGGCGGCGGTGTGGAGATCGGTGCCCCGCAGGACGGACAACTTGTTGTGTCGGAAGAAATCGGTTCTTCACAGAACGGGCATTTGGGCATTCACTTGCTCCCCAAGACAAAGGCGGCAACTATCCGGCACGGCAACCGCGGCGACGATGCCCCTGGCGAACAAGGCGCCGCCGGTAATGAAGCCAATCCGCAATCCGGCGCAGCTCGGACCCGGCGGGGCAATGCTTGCTGGGGAGGCGGTTTCATTTGGCTGAGCGTACCAACTGCCGGGGGGAGGTTCAAGCGTTTGGCAGGTTTCCGCAATTTCGGTTGTGCCGGCCTCTTTGGTGCTGGAAAATACAGGGAAGCAGCCCGACGCACCTAAGGCAATAATCACGGAACCGCGAAAGAATCAGATGAAATACACCTACCTCTTGGTTGCGATCTTGCCGTTTGCTTACATAGCTGCGGTGTGCGCCGACGAACCGCCTGCTACCGCCCCGCCTGTTAAGGATCTGATTCTCCCTGGCGAGTCGTTTCTGGTCGAAGGTCGTCCTGCGTTCATCTTTTCGCCGCCGGAGGAGAAACAGCAAACGCCCCAGCCCTGGATCATGTACGCGCCGACCTTGCCCGGCTTGCCCGACGGCCACGAAAAGTGGATACACGAGCAGTTTCTGGCGGCCGGCATCGCCGTGGCTGGGATCGACGCCGGGGAAGCCTACGGTAGCCCGCGTGGCCAAGAGCTGATGACCGCGCTCTACAACGAACTGACCGAAAACCGCGGCTTCGCCCCCCAGCCCTGCTTGCTTGGCCGCAGCCGCGGCGGGCTGTGGGTGAGCAGTTGGGCCATCGCCAACCCCGACAAGGTCGCTGGCATGGCCGGAATCTATCCGGTCTTTGATCTGCGAACTTATCCCGGGCTGGACCGCGCCGCGCCAGCCTATAACATGACGGCCCAAGAGTTAAACGCCAGCCTGATGCAGCACAATCCGGTCGCACGGATCCACGTGCTGGCCAAGGCCAAGATCCCCGTCTGCATCATTCACGGCGATGACGATAAGGTTGTACCGCTGAAAGAGAACTCGCAGGCGCTGGCCGATGGCTACAAGGATGGCGGCGCGGGGGACTTAGCAACGCTCATCGTTGCCGAGGGCCAGGGCCACAACTACTGGGAAGGCTTTTTCCGCTGCCAGGAGCTGGTCGACTTTGCGATCGAACGAGCGAAGGCGGGCGCACCAAGGCAGCCATGACCGAGCGAAAAGGCCAACCAGTCGCTTCTCCCGAGCTTCTCGTCGATGGTCCGCGACGGGCTAATTGCACCATCGTGCTTGCTCATGGTGCGGGCGCCGCGATGGATACGGAGTTCATGACGGCATTGGCAGAGGGCTTGGCCGAGCGGGGTTCGCGAGTGGTCCGGTTTGAGTTTTCCTACATGCACCAGCGCCGCAAGACGGGCAAACGTCGGCCGCCGGATCGCGAGCCGGTACTTCGCGAGACTTGGCATCGCGTGATCGAGTCGCTGAAGACCGACAAGCTCGTAATAGGCGGCAAGTCGATGGGTGGTCGAATCGCGAGTTTGATCGCGGATGAAGTCGGCGCGCGTGGACTGGTCTGCCTTGGCTACCCGTTCCATCCCACTGGTAAACCCGAACAACTTCGCGTCGAGCAACTTCAGACCATCATGACGCCGACGCTCATTGTTCAGGGCGAGCGAGATCCGTTGGGAAATGCCGAAGAGGTGGCCAACTACCCGTTGTCCAGGAATGTCCAGATACACTGGCTCACTGACGGCGACCATAGCTTCAAGCCGCGCAAGGCGTCAGGCAAATCGCTGGATGAGAACATGACCGAGGCGATTACCGTCGTGGCTGATTTCATCGAGTCCCTGAAATAGAAAGATCTTGGCAGCAAGATGATCCTCGAACTATTCTCCGACTACGTCTGACCGTGGTGCTATCTCTGCACGGTGCGTGTAGACAGGCTGCAACAGACGTACGACATCGACCTCGTCTACCGGCATTTTCCGCTCCATCCCGGCACTCCTGAGGCCGGGATGACGCTGGAGGAGGTGTTCGCTGGCCGTGACATCGACATTCCAGCGGCCAAAGCGCGGATGACGAAGCTGATGGCCGACGAAGGACTGCCGTACGGTGTCAGGACGAGGACCTACAACAGCCGCCTCGCACAGGAGTTGGCGAAGTGGGCCGAATCGCAGCCGGGCGGCGAGAAGATTCACGATGCGCTGTTTCGAGCCTATTTCGTGGAAAGCACGAACTTGGCGATGGTCGACAACCTGGTTTCCATCGCCGGGCAAGTGGGACTGTCTGTAAATGCCGCAAGGGACGTGCTGATTCAGCGGACCTGCCGCGAAGCCGTGGATGAGGACTGGAGTCGCTCACGCGAGTTGGGGATCACCGGAGTGCCGACATTCGTGGTGGGCAACCGCGGCTTGGTCGGCGCTCAGCCCTACGATCAACTTGTCCAGCTTATCGCGGCGGCGGGCGCCATTCCGCGGAAG
>JBGTJT010000024.1:0-5601 GCA_041744995.1 Pirellulales bacterium
AGCAATCAGCAATCAGCAATCAGCAATCAGCAATCAGCAATCAGCAATCCAACTCCCTCCTCCGGCCTCGCAGAATCCGCACCAGCAGCAACAGCAGCCAGGCCACTAGGATCGCGCCGTAAATATGCTCTGCATCCAGCAGGACGAACACTAACACAACGGCCGGCACAAAGGCGGCTGCCAGGAGACTCGCGCGGAGCCGGAGCGAAACTTCCCGCCCCAGGATAGCGATGCCGCCAGCCAACATGCCGAACACCGAGACCAGCACAAACGCCGGGATGAACGCCGCGTCGGCCCGCTCGAACTCGACCAGTCGGACCACCGCCAGCACGACCGCGACGATCGCCGTCCAGATCATCACGCGTGCGATCGAGAACCGCATGGCGGCCGCAGTCGCTTGTCCCTCGCGCGGCAACACCGCAGGAAACTTCGCGGCGACCAGTCGGGCGGACCAGTAAACCGCTACCGCGGCGAGCATCATGGCGGTGGTCAGCTTCGTCCACGGTTGATCGGAGACGCGCGACAGCAACCCCCCGCCAATCAGCGACGCCAGCAGTATGGCGATCACCGGGCTAACCGAACCACGCCGCGTGGCGGCCAGCAGCGAGACCGTCAGGACTTGCCCCAGCACGGCGATGATGGCCAGATACTGCGTCCAGGAACCGAAACCGTCGCTGGCGGCAATTAGCGCGAAGTCGAGCGTCAGACAGGCCGCCAGCAGGATGCACTCGTTGACGGGCCTTAAAGGTGGCGACGGCTTGAATGGGACAAACATTTTGAACAAGAGGAAACAGAGAGAACAAAGAACGGGATTCTCTGTTATCTCCCTTTTCCTTAGTTTACTCCACAGGATTAAATCCTAGGTGCGCCGGAAGCGTATTGGCGGTAGAGTTTGTTATACGTTTTTTCGTCACTGGCTGGTTAGTCGCATCCATCTGCATCAACGCCTAACCATACATGACAGGGAATTCACTATGCGATTTCCATTTGCTTTTCAGGCAACAGAGCGGATCAGAGTCAACAGAGAATAAATTCCTTTGTTTTCTCCGTTCTCTCCTGTTCCAAACTGATCTGGCACACCCTAAAGCGCTACCCTAACATCCAACGAGCCAAACTAAAATAGATCAGCAGCGTGACCATATCGGTCGAGGCCAGCGCAATCGGGCCGGCGGCGACCTGCGGATCGCGATGGAAGAACCGCAGCCAGTTGGGAATCGCCACGCCAATCAGCGCCGCACAGGTCACGCCGCCGGCGATGCCGCCCAGCAGGCAGAGCACCACTCGTGGTTCGCCGAGCCACAGCAAGGCGACCGCCGCCACCGCCAGGCCGCTGGCGGCCCCTAGAAACACGCCGGTGACCGCTTCGGCGCGGAGTTTTCTGAGAATGGTGCGGGCGGTCGGCTCCCTACTGCGCAGCCCTTGCAGAGCTAGACTGACCGACTGGATGCTGACACTTTCGGCCAAGGCCAGCACGACGGGAATGAACAGCGCCAGAGCGACCGCCTTTTGCAGTTCCGCCTCGAACACGCCCGCCAGAAACGCCGCCAGAATGCCGCCGGCAATGTTCGTCAGCAGCCAGGGAAAGCGGTGTCGAAAAGCAAGCAGCGGCGCGGTCTGCCGCGCATCGGCCAAGTGTACGCCGATCAGTTGGAACAAGTCGTCGTTGCTTTGCTTGCCGTCCAGATCACTCAGCTCGTCGGTGTACAGTTCCACGTCGACCACGCCCAACAGTTGGCGTTGATCGTCGACCACCGGAAAGGCAAGCAGCCGATGAAAGATGAAGAATTCGCAAGCGTCCAGCACCGTCGCGTGTTGGGGAATGGTGATGACTTCGCGGACCATGATGTCTCCCACCGGCGTCTCCGGGGGGTTCAACAACAGCCAGCGTGTCGGCACGACGCCCGTTAGGCGATTCTCCTCGTCGACCACGTAAAAGTAGATAATCCGGCCTTCCGGCGGATCTTGCCGAATCGCGGTGAGCGCCTCGCCGATCGTCTGCCGAACGTGCAGGCGTGCATAATCGGTCCGCATGTGACGGGCGACGGGGTCGTTGAGTCGATGTTCGACGCGCTTGTGATCGGACATGCCTGCTTCGATATTCTCGGGCTTTGTTGCAAATCGCCGTTCCTTCCGACAAACTATAAGGCTTGCCGGACGTTCCGCGAAGGTGGTACCCCGCCGCCGCCCTACCCTTCCCCGCCGACGGAGACACTTCCACGTGAGCGAGTCACTTCAAGAAATCTGCTGCTGCATGGGACAACCGGTCGCCGGCAATCCGACCCAATACATGATGGAAAAGGCGTTCGCCGCCTGCGGGCTGGACTGGCGCTACCTCACGCTGGAGGTGCCGGCCGAGAATCTTGAGGACGCCGTCCGCGGCATGAAGGCGATGGGCTTCCACGGCGGCAACTTCACCATGCCGCACAAGCAGACGGTGATTCCGCTGCTCGACGGCCTGAGCGAGGCGGCGGCCATGATGGGAGCGGTCAACTGTGTGAATCGCGTCGACGACCCCGCTGGCGGCGAACCGAAGTACGTCGGCGAGAACACCGACGGCAAGGGCTTTGTGCAATCGCTCCGCGAACTGACCGATCCAGCCGGCAAGCAGATCGCAATCCTCGGCGCAGGCGGCGCCGCGCGGGCGATCGCCGTGGAGCTGGCCATCGCCGGCGCAGGCGAGATCACCATCGTCAACCGCACCGCCGAGCACGGGCAGGAACTGGTCGACCTGCTGACCGACAAGGCCAAGGTCGCCGCCAAGTACATCCCCTGGACCGGCGACTACGAAGTGGAGGAAGCCACCGACGTGCTAATCAACGGCACCAGCATCGGGCTGTTCAACGGTGACGAACCGGTGCCGATCAACTACGACTCGCTCAATAAAACCACGGTCGTCGCCGACGTCGTGTTCAACCCGCCCAACACCTACTTCCTCCGCGAAGCAAGGCAGCGCGGCTGCCAAACGCTCGACGGGTTGGGGATGCTGGTCAACCAGGCCGTGATTGGTTTCAAAATCTGGACCGGCGTCGACCCCGATCCGGTCGTGATGCGTGAGGCGCTGGAGGAGTATTTGGAGTTGTAGTGACGGGCGGCTCGCCGCAGCCCGCGGAAGCTGAAGCTTCATCAGACTGCGGCAGAGTTGCTTCTGTGTTGCGGTGATTGTGATACAATCAGGATAGCTGTCTTGGCAGTTATTATTTGTGGTACCAGGAGATAATTCCTATGGTCGATTTTGAGTCCGTTTTTAGTGACGCCAAGCAACTCTCTGCCGACGACCGTCTTCGCCTAATTGATGAACTCTGGACGACTGTCCCGGCTGACTCACAACTGCCGCTTCATGAGGATTGGAAAGGCGAATTGGAACGTCGAGTTGCAAGCATTAAGTCGGGAGAGGCGAAGACTACGCCTTGGGAGACAATCCGCGACGCGGCACTAAAAAGCTTGGCCAATGAAGAAGCGACTTGAATTTCTTGATGAAGCTCTCGTGGAGTTTGATGAATCGTTTTCTTACTACGCGAGAAACAGTCCCGATGCGGCAGCGGGTTTCGCAAGCGAGCTCGATGAATCGCTAGGCAAGGTTGCCAAGTCGCCGCAGCGGTTTCAGCGAACGTACGCCGATTGCAGGCAATATGCGTTGCGACGCTACCCCTACCTTGTCATCTATTACGAAGCGAGTAATCGGATTGTCATCGTCGCCATTGCACATGCGAAGCGACGCCCTGGATATTGGCGGTTTCGTAGATTCAAACATCGCTAATGCGCGTGACGCCCTGCTCCTTGCTCGCACAATGAAACGCCCCCAGGCCCCATACCAGGTCGACCGCCCGTTGGCCGATCACTTCGCGCCCTGGGAATAGCTCGCGCAACTTGCCGAACGCCGCGTCGTCGGCCGGGTCGTCGAAGGTTGGCACGATTACCAGATTGTTGACGATGTAGAAATTCGCGTAGCTGCACGGCAGCCGCTGGTCGCCGAAAAACTTCGGCCGCGGCAGATCGAGCGTCGTGACTTCAAGCTGGCGGCCTTCCTCGTCGGTCAACTCATACAGCCGGGCAAGATTCTCCGCCAGCGGCAGATGATTGGCCTCGCCCGGATCGCGCTCGATGATCGTGACGACGTGATGCGGCGCGACGAACCGCGCCAGTTGGTCGATGTGTCCGTCGGTGTCGTCGCCGACGATGCCGCGGCCGAGCCACAGGATGTTCGTCGCGCCTAATGAATCGGCCAGAACCTGCTCGATCTCGCCGCGCCTCATGCCCGGGTTGCGGTTGGGATTCAACAAGCACTCTTCGGTCGTCAGCAGCGTGCCGCGGCCGTTGACGTCGATCGCGCCCCCTTCCAGGATCATGTCGAGCGCCACGCGTTCGTACCCGGTGATCTCGGCCACCTGTCCCGGCACGCGGTTGTCGTCGTCGAACGGCGGATATTTGCCGCCCCAGGCGTTGTATTGGAAGTCGAGCAGCATCGAAGGCGCGTCCGCAGGTCCAGACAAGAAGATCGGCCCGTGGTCGCGGATCCAGCAGTCATTGGTGCGAACATCATGCAGCGTGATGTTGGCGACCTTTCCGACGTGCTGCTCCGCGTCGCGCAGCACGGCATCGCTGCCGGCGCAGATGTGAACCGGCTCCTGTTCGGCCAGCGTGCGGGCGAAGCGGGCGAACACCTCGGGGATCGGCTCGAACGCCCCAGGCCAGGTGTCGCGGTTGTGCGGCCAGCTTAGCCAAGTGGCCGCGTGCGGCTCCCACTCGGCGGCCAAACGATAGCCGCGAGCAGCAAGCGAATCGGCCGCCGGCGTGACGCGGCTTTGCGAAGGTATCTCACTCATGGTCGATGAACCGTCGCTGCAAGTCGGCGTAGGCGTCGATGCGGCGGTCGCGAAGGAACGGCCAATGCGTGCGAGCGGTGTCGATGGTCGACAGGTCGCACTCGACCACCAGGGTCTCTTCCGCCTCGGTCGCCGCCTCGGCCAGCAGATTACCATACGGATCGCTGATAAAGGAGCGACCCCAGAATTGCAACTCGCCCTCACGGCCGGTGCGGTTGGCCGCCGCCACGAACACGCCGTTGGCAATCGCGTGGCTCCGCATCATCGTTTGCCAGGCGTTGTGCTGCGCCGGGCCATAGGTCTCCTTCTCATCCGGCAGCCAGCCGATCGCCGTGGGGTAGAACAGGATCTGCGCGCCCCGCAGGGCGGTCAGCCGCGCCGCCTCGGGAAACCATTGATCCCAGCAGACGCAAACGCCGATCCGACCGTAGCGGGTGTCCCACGCCCGAAACCCCAGGTCGCCGGGGGTGAAGTAGAACTTCTCGTAGTAGAGGGGATCGTCGGGTATGTGCATCTTGCGATACAGGCCCAGCAGCGCGCCGTCGGCGTCGTGGATGGTCGCCGTATTGTGATAAACCCCGGCGGCCCGCCGCTCAAACAGCGAGCCGACAACAACCACCTGATGCCGCTTGGCGGCGGCGGCCAGCGCGTCGCTGCTGGGGCCGGGGATCGGCTCGGCCTCGGCGAACTTGCCGTGGTCTTCCGACTGGCAAGGATAATGCCCCGTGAAGATCTCTTGCAGACAGACAATCTGCGCCCCTTCGGCGGCGGCGTCGGC
>JBGTJT010000025.1:0-3699 GCA_041744995.1 Pirellulales bacterium
GTTGGCCACCCGCGCGAACGCCTGCACGTCGTCTGGCCGCTCGTCGAGCCGCCGCGCGGCGAAGGCCACCACGCCGACGTTGCCCGCTTCGGGATCGCCCACCATCTCGAACCGGGGCGTGAGCCGCCCCAGACTGAATTCGCGGACGCTGGGCAGGCGGAAGTCGCTGAACACCACCAATTCCGCCGGCTTGGCGGCAGCGGCGTCCGCGGCAGCCTCCGGATTGGCCAGTCCGGCGGCCACCCGCAGCGCGTCGTCCAGGCGCGTCGGCCGGTTGGTTGGCTCGATGGTCGCCAGCCGTCGCTTCAATAGGTTGTGATTGCTCGTCGGCTCCTGCACGACCTGCGCAGTGTCGGAAAAGCTGACGATCATGCCCACGTCGCGAGCGTCCATCGAGTCGATCATCTCGGCGACCCGCTGCTTGGCGACGTCGAGTCGCGTGCGATCAGGCTGGCCGGCGTCGATGGCGTTCATGCTGGCGGAATGATCGATCAGAAACACAAACCGATGCTGCGGAAACTGGCTTCCCTGCCAACTCGGATCCCATAACGCAAGCGCCAGCAAGGCCAACAGCAGCAATTGCAACAATAGCAGCAAGCTGCGACGCAACCGCTGCCAGAGGCTGTTCACATGCATATCCTCGATCGACTTGCTCCACAGGTACGTGCTGGGAACCTCCAGCGGCTCGCGCTTCAGCTTGAGAAAGTACAACGCCACGATCGCCGGCGGCACCGCCGCGAGCACCGCCCATTGCCAGGGCGCCAACATGCTGGTCAACTCGGGCATCAGCGCACCAGCCCTTGCTTGCGGAGGTAGTTGGCGACCATCCGGTCGACCGGCACGTCGTTGGCGGCCAATACGTGCGACATGCCGCGGCGGGTGCAAAAGTCTCGCACCCCGCCGACGAACGCATTGAGCGTATCGTGATAGCGGGCAAGCAGCGGCGCGCTGGCGGTGATCTCAGCCACGTCGCCGTCCTCGCAATCGACCAGCCGCAGATCGCCCTGCAATTGGGGTTCGATCTCCTCACGGCTGAGCACCTGAACGACGTACACATCCATCTGCTGCGAAACGAGATACCGCAACGCCGATTCATAGCCCTCCTTGTGCATCATGTCGCTGATCAGCACGAGAATGCCCTTGCCGCTGTTGCGGAGACAGAAGTTGCGCACGCCCTCGGCAAGCGGCGGTTGTTCGCCCGGTTCGATCCCTTCGAGATACTGCTGCATCCGCCACAGACTGCGGCGACCACGAAAGACGGGCGAGCGGGCGCCGCCCGACTGGCCCAGCGTTTCGATTCGCACGCGGTCGGCGCGGGCCAGCCCCACGAATCCCAGCGCCGCGGCAAGCTGCTTGGCGTAGTCCAACTTGGTCGGATCGCCAAACCCCATCGAGCGGCTGGCGTCGATCAGCGCGTAGAAGTGCAAATCCTCTTCTTCCAGAAACAGCTTGAGAAACAGCTTATCGAGCCGCGCGTAGCAGTTCCAGTCGATGAACCGCAGGTCGTCGCCGGCCACGTAGTTGCGAAAGTCGGCAAACTCCACGCTCTGCCCCTTCCGCGGACTCCGCCGCTCGCCCTTCATCTGGCCGCGATAAATCTTGCGGCTGACCAACTCGAGTCGTTCGAGCTGGGTGAGCAGTTGAGGCGTCAGAATGGGAGTGGCGGACGACGGCATGGGTGGTGAGGCTTAAGGCGTGAGGCGTGAGGCTTGAGGTTTGAGGTGCGGAAATCTGAAATCTGAAATCTGACCCCTCCCCACTACCCCCTGGCCACCGTGGCCATCACGGCGTCGTCTGCTTTTTCGGGGACTTTCTCCAGGATGTCGAGCAGCACCTGATCGGTGGTGATGCCTTCGGCCTGGGCCTCGAAGTTGAGGATCACGCGGTGTCGCATCGCCGGCAGGTACACGCGGCGGACGTCCTCGAAGCTCACATTGTAGCGCCCCTCGAGCAAGGCCCGCACCTTGCTGGCCAGGGCCAACGTCTGGGCGCCGCGGGGACTGCTCCCCCAGCGGAAAAACTGATTCGTCTGCGGTACGGCGAACTCGCCTTCGGGGTGCGTCGCCAGCGTCAGCCGCACTGCGTAGTCCTGAACGTGGTCGGCCAGGATCACCTCGCGAACCAGGCGTTGCCAGTCCAGGATCTCCACGCCGTCCATTACCTTCACCGGCTCGATGTGCTCGCCGCGGGTGGTGCGGTGGATGATCGTCGCCAGTTCCTGCCGGCCGCTCGGCTGCACGAGCAGCTTGAACAGGAACCGATCGAGCTGCGCTTCCGGCAACGGGTAGGTGCCTTCCTGCTCGATCGGGTTTTGCGTGGCCATCACGAAGAACGGCCGCTGCAGCGTGTAGACATGGCCGGCGATGCTGACCGAACCTTCCTGCATGGCCTCCAACAAGGCGGATTGCGTCTTCGGCGTGGCGCGATTGATTTCATCAGCTAGGCAAATCTGCGTGAAGATCGGCCCTTGCTGGAACTCGAAATGCCGATGCCCATGCTCGTCTTCCATCACCATGTTGGTCCCCAGGATGTCGGCCGGCATCAGGTCGGGCGTGAACTGGATGCGGGAGAAATCGAGATCGAGCGCCTTGGCCAGCGAGCGGACCAGCAGTGTCTTGCCCAGCCCCGGTACGCCTTCCAGCAGACAATGTCCGCCGACAAACAGGCAGGTCAGGATGCCGTGCAGCGTGTCTTCGTGCCCCACGATCACTCGGGCAAGCTGTTCGCGGACGGCGTTGTAGCGCTCGGCGAACTTCTCCGCCCGCTGTTCCATGGTTTCGCCTAGACTCATTGATGCCTCGATGCTGCTGATGTTGGATGCCGAAGTTTAATCCGCTGCGGCGGTGTCCATGTGCTGCCGCGAAACTATACGCAGCCGCCGTGCGTCGCCTCCCTCATTATGACGTCGTCGGCCGTGGGGGGCAGGCCGGACGTCGCCGCCGGGGGCTCTCGTCACCAAGTCCCCACGAGGTCACGGCCCGCGAATGCCAACCCAGCAAGCTCCCGCCGCTACCTGCCGATCGGCCGGGGGTGGCGGCTTGACCATCCGCCCTAAAGTAATTTATCGTAACAGATTACGACCGCATTGCGAATGAAATCGCAGCCAAATCGCCCCCTTCTCGTCGCGGGGAGCTCGCCAGTTGCTCGCCAGACTGCTTTCGGCCGCCCCGGTGAGAATCACGCGCGAAGGCGGATGAAACCTCGCGCGAAATCTGAAACAATGATTCTCGTAACCGTTCAAGTTGCTCGATCGTTGCGAGGCCGGAACGTGACCGCCCGACGCGAAGGAACCCGCGCATGCCCCCATTGGTGATCGACATCCGCAGTGCGGAGGATTCGCGCGACGTCGTGCATCGCGCCGTGCAAGCCCTGGCCGAAGGCAAACTGGTGGCCCTGCCGACCGAGACGGTCTACGGCGTGGCGGCCAGTGCCGTCAACGAAGCGGCCATGAAGAAACTCGTGGAAGCCAAGAGCCGGCAGCCGAGCCAGCCCTTCACCTTGGCGGTCAAGAGCTGCGACGAGGCGCTCGATTACGTGCCCGACATGGAGGTCGTCGCCCGCCGGCTGGCGCGGCGCTGTTGGCCCGGTCCGCTGACGCTGGTGCTGGACGACAAACATCCCGACAGCCTGTTGCGGCAACTGCCGCCGACGGCCCGGCAGGCGATCGTTCCCAATACGACCATCGGGCTGCGGGTGCCC
>JBGTJT010000026.1:0-5069 GCA_041744995.1 Pirellulales bacterium
AGATAGTCTTTTTAGCGAGTGTCTGCCCCACGGCAAGGTCATGGAAATTCTGGAACGCGTTTGGGAAATCGTTTCCGCCTTCTTCGGCGGAGTCTTGCGGGTGTTCGAGCGGACGCTGACCTCGGCGTTCGGTTCGTCCAATGCTCGTTACGTGAAGAAGTTACAGCCCAAGGTCGAAGCGATCAACGCCTTGGAGTCGAAGTATGAGGCGATGAGCGACGAGCAACTGCGCGATCAGACCGATGCATTTCGCAAACGCCTGGCGGCCGGTGAGACGCTCGACGACATTCTGGTCGAGGCGTTTGCCGTCTGTCGCGAGGGGGGCAAGCGATTCCTCACCATGCGGCACTACGACGTGCAGTTGATTGGCGGCATGATCCTGCACAGCGGCGCCATTGCCGAAATGGTCACCGGCGAAGGCAAGACGCTGGTCGCCACCCTGCCGGCGTATCTCAATGCATTGGAGGGCAAGGGCGTCCATGTAATCACGGTCAACGATTACCTCGCCCGTCGCGACATGGAGTGGATGGGCCCGCTCTATCTTAACCTCGGCCTGACGGTGGGCGCGATCTATAGCGGCATGGAGCCGGACGAACGGCAGAAGTCATACGCCTGCGACATCACCTACGGCACGAACAACGAGTTCGGGTTCGATTACTTGCGCGACAACATGCGAACCGCCGCTCGGGGAGACGATCGTTTTCCCAAACACCAACAGCAAGCGCAAGGCCGGCTGAACTATGCGATCATCGACGAAGTGGACAACATCTTAATCGACGAGGCCCGCACGCCGCTGATTATCTCTGGGCCGGCGCATGCCAATCTGCGGCGCTATACCGAGGCGGACGCGATCGCACGGCAGTTGAAGCGGGACGTCCACTTTGAAGTGAACGAAAAGGACCGCTCGGCCCACCTCACCGACGAAGGGGTCCGCGAGGCGGAAAAACTGGCCGGCGTGGAAAGCTTCTACACGGCCGGCAACATGGAGTGGCCCCACCTGCTGGACAACTCGCTGAAGGCGCATCACGTTTACAAGCGCGACGTCAACTACGTGATCAAGGACGGCGCGATTGTGATCGTCGACGAATTCACCGGCCGGCTGATGGAAGGCCGCCAGTGGAGCGACGGCTTGCACCAGGCGGTCGAGGCGAAGGAAGGTGTTCGCGTCAAGGAAGAGACCCAAACGCTGGCCACCATCACGCTGCAAAACTACTTCAAGCTCTACAACAAGCTCAGCGGCATGACCGGCACCGCCATGACCGAGGCGGGCGAGTTCTGGAAAATCTACAAGCTCGACGTGGTCGCCGTGCCGACCAACCGCGAAATGCAGCGGCGCGAGTATCCCGACGTCATCTATCGCACCGAGCAGGAAAAATTCGAGGCGCTGGCGGACGAGATCGAGCAGATCAACCGCTGGGATACGGTGGAACTGGACGACGGCGAGCAGTTGGTGGGAACCCTCGTCAAGGAGTCGGACGGCCTGATCGAGTTGCAGCCGCAAGGAACCAAGAAGACACGATCGATCGAACGCGCCAAAGTGCGCCATCTGCAGAAGAAGGGACGTCCGATTCTGGTGGGCACCGTCTCGATCGAAAAGAGCGAGCGGCTGTCGCATCTGCTCAAGAAACGGGGCGTGGAGCACGAGGTGCTCAACGCCAAGCAGCACAAACGCGAGGCGGAGATCGTGGCCCAGGCGGGGCGGTTCGGCAGAGTGACCATCGCCACCAACATGGCCGGCCGCGGCACCGACATCGTTCTCGGCGGCAATCCCGAGACCATGGCCTGGGCCATCTTGCAGGACAAGTACCCCACGCGGCTCGACGTGCCCGGCGAGGAGTGGGACGAACTGGTCGACAAGATCAGCCTGGAACAAGACATGAAGGCGATGGGCAACCAGATCCGCGATTTAGGCGGCTTGCACATCATCGGCACCGAACGCCATGAGGCCCGCCGCATCGACTTGCAGTTGCGTGGACGCAGCGGCCGGCAGGGCGATCCGGGCAGCAGCCGCTTCTACCTTTCGCTGGAAGACGACCTGATGCGGATCTTCGCCGGCGAATGGGTGAAGAACGTGCTCACTCGTCTCGGCATGCAGGAAGGCGAGGCGATTGAAAGCAAGATGGTCTCCCGCCGCATCGAGGGCGCGCAGAAGAAGGTCGAGGAGAAGAACTTCGAGATTCGCAAAAACCTGCTCGAATACGACGAGGTGATGGACGAACAGCGCAAGCGGGTTTACAACTACCGCCAGGCGATTCTCGACGGCGCCAACGGCAAGCAGTTGATCATCGACATGATCGAGTCGCAAGTCGACGAGACGCTCGACCAACTGCTCGACCGCGATTATGGCGCCGAGAGCTTTGCCACCTGGGTGGGAAATCAACTGGGCGTGGAGTTCGACGCCAAGGACTTCCGCGGAGTCGACTACGAAGAAGCCGAGCAGTTGGCCAAGGACGAGGCGGAACGGATGGCCCAGAGCCAGGTGCTCGACGCCATCGACGAGAACCTGCCCGACGGCGAGGACGCCTCCGAATGGAATTGGGCGGCGCTGGCCAAGTTCGTCAATACCAAGTGGCAACTGTCGGTTCGCGATCGGGATCTGAAGAAACTCGGCCGCGAGGCGGTTTCGACCTTCCTGATCGACAAGGCCCGCGAAGCGATCCTCCGCGCCGACCTGTCCGACGGGGCCAAGTTCCTCGAGGAGAATTACGGCATCAAGTCGGCGGTCCGCTGGGTCCGCGACAAGTTCGGCATCGAGTTGGACGAGGCCGAGTTCAGCACGATCGAACCGCCGGAGTTCAAGCGGCGGGTGATCGAGCAGGCGATCGCCGCCTACAACGAGAAGGAGATCGAGTATCCGGTCATGGCCGGCGCGTATCATTTCTCCAAGGCCGACTCCTCGGGCAATCGCCGCTACGACCGCGAGGGACTCGTTAGTTGGGCGCGGGAGCGATTCGGCGTGGAGCTGTCGCTGGAGGACGTCAAGAACAAGCAACGCGACGATCTATTTGACCTGTTGATCGAGAAGAGCCGCGAGAACAACGTCCGTGCGGACCAAGCCTTGGTCGAGGCCCGCCAGCACGTTGACGCCGTGTTCAGCGGGGTGACGACCGAGGACGCCATGGTCCGCGAGTTCGGCGACCGCGACAAACTCGACGCCGCCGTGCGGTGGGCGGAAGAGAACTTCCAGGCCAAGCTCGACCACAACATCCTGCTCGACTTCAATCACAAGCAACTCAGCGACCGGTTCTCGATGGTGGTCGAAGACCACTTCCGCCCCGAGATGCGGCGGATGGAGCGTTCGCTGGTGCTCAACATTCTCGACGGCGGCTGGAAGGACCATCTGCTGGCGATGGACCACCTCCGCAGCAGCGTCGGCCTGCGAGGCTACGCCCAGGTCGATCCCAAGGTCGAGTACAAACGCGAAGGAATGCGCACCTTCGAGCAGATGTGGAATTCGATAAAGTCGCGGGTCACCGATTTGATTTTCCGCATGGAGCAACTGGACGAGGGCTTCGTCGGCTCCACATGGGTCGAGACCGAAGCCAAGCACCAGTCGGCCCCCTCGGCCGCCGAGATGGCGGCCGGCGAGCAATCGGGCGCGGATCAAAGCGACAAAAAGCCCGAGCCGATCCGTAACCGCGAGGAAAAAGTCGGCCGCAACGAACCGTGCCCCTGCGGCAGCGGCAAGAAATATAAACAGTGCCACGGAAAACGGGGCGGCGCCGCGGCGTGAAGGATTTCTGATTTCAGATTTCTGATTTCAGATTTTGTGGGGCGAGTCTCATGCAGGTCGCAATCTGAAATCTGAAATCTGAAATCAAAGGCAAGGACGCCTATGTTCGGATGGCTGCTCAACATCGTCTACGCCGGCCTGCTGCTGGCGGTTTCCCCATGGTTGCTCTATTGCGCCCGCACCAAGGCCAAGTATCGCGAAGGCTGGGGCGCCAAGCTGCTCGGCCGTGCGCCGACCGTTTCTCCCATGCCGGGCGAGCAGGTGGTGTGGTTTCACGCGGTCAGTGTGGGCGAGGTGAAACAGCTCGACGTGCTGTTCCGCGAGATTGAGCGACGGCGGTTGCCGTGGCGGTGCGTCGTCTCGACCACGACCAAGTCGGGCTACGACTTGGCGCGGAGGAGTTATCTCGACAAGACCGTTTTCTATTGTCCACTCGACTTCACGTGGGCGGTCGCCCGTGCGCTGCGGCACGTCCAACCCGATATGCTGGTGTTGGCCGAATTGGAGCTTTGGCCCAATCTGATCCGTGCCGCCAGCGACCAGGGAGCGGCCGTGGCGATCGTCAACGGGCGGCTCAGCGAGCGGAGCTTCCGCGGCTACCACCGGCTGCGATGGATGATCGCCCCCTTGCTGCGGCGGCTATCCCTGGTGGCGGCGCAAACTTCGGAGTATGCCCATCGCTTCGAGCGGCTGGGGGTTCCCGCCGACCGTCTGCGGGTGACAGGCACGTTGAAGTTCGACGGCGTGGAAACAGATCGCGACAATGCCCGCTCGCGGCAGTTGCGGCGGCTCGCGCACCTGGACGACTCCGCGCCGGTGTTCATGGCGGGCAGCACCTGCGACGGGGAGGAGCCGATCGTGTTGGACGCCTATCAGAAGCTGCTCGACGAGTTCCCGACCTTGCAATTGATCCTGGTGCCGCGGCATCCCGACCGCTTCGAGTCCGTTGCGCGACTGCTGGACGACCGCCAGTTATCGTTCGTCCGCCGCAGCCAACTGGGCGCCAAGGAGGAGGCTGCCCAGCAGCAAGTAATTATGGTCGACACGATCGGCGAGCTGACCTACTGGTGGGCGTTGGCCGACGTGGCCTTCGTCGGCGGCAGCCTGGCCAGCGGCCGGGGGGGTCAAAACATGATCGAACCGGCCGCTTATGGCGCGGCGGTCTGCTTCGGCCCCGATACGGGCAATTTTCGCGACGTGGTCGAGAACCTGCTGGCCCGCGACGCAGCGGTGGTCGTGCATCATGCCGAGGAGTTGACCGCCTTCGTTCGGCAGATGCTCAGCGATCAGGCCGCAGCAGCGGCCCGCGGCGAACGGGCCGCCGAGTACGTCGCCG
>JBGTJT010000027.1:0-13780 GCA_041744995.1 Pirellulales bacterium
GTAGGCGTCGTAGGCGATCGGCTCGGTCAACTCGATCGCGCAGCGGCCGATCTCATTCAACTCCAGCGTCGAGGCGTCGCTGCGATGCATCGTGTTGACGTCCACCTGGTACCGCATCGTCGAAATACGCCCGGTGACCTGCTTGGTGGTCTGCTTGAACAGATATTCCTTGCCGGGCACCAGCGGCTGGTCGCTCATCCAGACAATCATCGCATCGAACTTTTTGCCCACCTTCGGCACATTGCCGCTACGGACGATCATGTCGCCGCGGCTGACGTCGATCTCGTCTTCCAGGGTGAGCGTGACCGCCAGCGGTGTGAAGGCTTCTTCCAGTTCGCCCTCGTAGGTGACGATCGACTTGATGCGGCTGGTCTTGCGCGAGGGGAGCACTGTAATTTCATCGCCGGGCCGCACCACGCCCGAGGCGATCGTGCCGCAGTAGCCGCGGAAGTTGAGATTCGGCCGATTCACCAACTGCACCGGATAGCGAAAATCCTGCAAGTTGCGGTCGCTGGCGATGTAGACGTTTTCCAGCAGATGCATCAGCGTGGGGCCTTCGTACCACGGCATTTCCGTGCCGCTCTTGACCACGTTGTCCCCCAGCAGCGCCGACATGGGGATGAAATGGACATCATCGCTGCTCATCCGGGCGGCGAAGTCGGTGTAATCGCTTTTGATCTGGTCGTAGACCTCGGCGGACCAGTCGACCAGGTCCATCTTGTTGATCGCCACGATCACATGCTTGATGCCCAACAGCGACACGATGAAGCTATGCCGCTTGGTCTGCGTGACCACGCCGTGCCGGGCGTCGACCAGAATGATCGCCAGGTCGCAGGTGCTGGCGCCGGTTGCCATGTTCCGCGTGTACTGCTCATGCCCCGGCGTGTCGGCGATGATGAACTTCCGCTTGGCCGTGGAGAAGTAGCGATAGGCCACGTCGATGGTGATGCCCTGCTCGCGCTCTTCCTTGAGGCCGTCGGTCAACAGCGCCGGATCGAGCTTGCCGCCGACCGTGCCGTGCTTGATGCTGTCTTTTTCGATCGCCGCAAGCTGATCCTCGTAGGCCGCCTTGGTCTCGATCAACAACGTGCCGATCAGCGTGCTCTTGCCGTCGTCGACGCTGCCGCAAGTCAAAAACCGCAACAACTCCTTGCGCTCATGCTGCGCAAGGTAGCTGTCGATGTCGGTGGCGATGAGGTCTGAGGAATGGGACATAGGGTGTGATTTCGGATTTCAGAATTCAGATTTCAGATTGGGGTGATGCATCGTGGGTGCGGTGTCTCTTGCCATCTTTGGTTGATCGAATTGTGGAGGCCAAGATTGCCACGAGTTCGTCGCATTCCTGGCGAATCTCGGCTAATCGCTCCGTCGGTAACAGCCCGGATTCTGCGATCACCTCAATCCAATACAATGTCTCATCCGCCTCTCGCAGCGCAATTTCCAGTGTTGTGGTGAAATGCCTTCGTGTCGAGGCTCTCAGTGCTTCGCGATAATTGGCGCCAATCGAAGTGCCGCTCTTGAGTATTTGACGCCCTAGCGTTTGTCCAACGTAATCTCTTGGTAACGCCGCCGTAAGCTTCACAATTCGGACCGCAAAATGTCGAGTCCGGTCTCTCAACTCCCGGCTATCCATTCTACAACTCCTCGCCTATTCGAACGGATTCCTCGCGAGGGTAAATCTGAAATCTGAAATCAGAAATCCGAAATCAAAAGTAACCTTCCATCTTCTTCTTCTGCATGCTGCCTTCTTCGTCGTTGTCGATTAGGCGGCCTTGGCGTTCGCTGGTGGTGCAGAGCAGCATTTCCTGGATGATCTCCGGCAGCGTGGTCGCCCGGCTCTCGACCGCGCCGGTCAGCGGATAGCAGCCGAGCGTGCGGAAGCGAACGTGCTTCATCTCGGGCTGCTCGCCCGGCCGCAGCTTGAGCCGATCGTCGTCGACCAAAATCAACGTGCCGTCCCGCTTGACGACCGGCCGCTCGGCCGAAAAGTAGAGCGGCACGATCGGGATGTTTTCCAGATGGATGTATTGCCAGACATCCAGTTCGGTCCAGTTCGACAAAGGGAACACGCGGATGCTCTCCCCCTTGTCGATGCGGTTGTTGTACAGGTTCCACAACTCGGGCCGCTGGTTCTTGGGATCCCAGCGATGGTTACGGTCGCGGAAGCTGTAGACCCGTTCTTTCGCCCGCGACTTTTCTTCGTCGCGGCGGGCGCCGCCGAAGGCGGCGTCGAACTGGTACTTGTCGAGCGCCTTTTTCAAGCCCTCGGTCTTCATCACCGTGGTGTGCTTGCCGCTATATTGGAAGGGGTCGATGTTCTGCGCCTTGCCCTCTTCGTTGACGTATACGATCACATCCAGCCCGAGTTCCTTCTTGGCATACTCCTCGCGAAAGGCGTACATCTGGCGGAACTTCCAGGTGGTGTCGACGTGCATCAGCGGAAACGGCGGCTTGCCGGGGGCGAAGGCCTTCAGAGCCAGTTGCACCATCACCGAGCTGTCCTTGCCGATCGAATAGAGCATCACCGGATTGCTGAACTCGGCGGCCACCTCGCGAATGATGTGGATGCTCTCGGCCTCGAGCTGCTTCAGGTGCGTGAGATTGTACGCGGTCATCAGGCGGGACAACAATGTGAGGGATCGAACAGTGAACGGCAACAGCCAAGCCAACTTAAGAATACGCAAGCCATGCAGTATAGGAAATTGGCGGAAATCGCTCAATGGCGGCAGTTACTTGTACCGAATCTCCAGCAGCACGCTTTCGCCGTATTCCGGCTCGACCTGGTAGCTGCTGAGCTTGCGTAAATCGAGTTTCCGCATCTGCCCTTTTTCGCGAGCTTCTTTGCGCTCCTCCAGCCAGCTTGGCCCCTTGAGCACCAGCAGCCGGCCGATGCTGATCCAGCGGTCGCCGAACCAGGTGAGCAGCTTGCTCAGCGGCGCGACCGCGCGGATGGTGAGGCTGTCGAAGCGGTAGTCTCCCATGGCTTCCTGGGCCGCCGATGCATGCACCATGCACGGTAGTTGCATCCGCTCAACGATGTCGGCCAATACCTTCGACTTCTTGCCGACCGAGTCGCTTAAGTGCATTTTCAGATCGGGCCGCACGATGGCCAGCGGAATGCCCGGCACGCCGCCGCCGCTGCCGACGTCGAGCACCCGTTCGTTCTGCTCCAATACGGCGGCAAACGCCAGCACGTCGACCAGGTCGCGGTCGACGAACTTCTCGATCGTGGTGTGCCGCGTGAGATTGATCTTCTCGTTCCATTCCAGCAGCAGCGCGCGGTACTCGGCGAGCCGGGCGATCGTTTCCGCGGGCAGTTCAATTTGTCGCAGCGCGAGCCGCTCGCTGAGTGGTTCGATTTCGTCGCTCATGACCGCCCCCCTTGGGGAACGCCCGGCACGTAGATGCCGACTTCCACCGTGTTGCCGTCGGGGTCTTCGATGAAGATTTGCTGGTAGCCGCCGGCGTTGACCTTGCGTTTGTAAGGAATACGGAATGCTTGCAGCCGGCGTTCGGCCTCGTCCAGGTCGGCGACCGCCATGGCGAAGTGATTGGCCAGGCTGTCGATTTCGCCCGTGGGATCGTGGGCCTTGCGGGGATGCTCGATTAGATGAATCTGAAAGCCGCCTTGTTCGAGCCAGGCGCCGGCAAAGTCGAAGCCGGGCCGCTGCAGCTCGGCAAAACCGAGCACGTCGCGATAGAACGTCAAGCTCTCATCGAGGCGCTTGGTCGCAATGGCGACGTGGTGGAGGTGTTGTATCTGGAGGGGTTGGGGCATTGCGACTGGGGGGAGGATGGCAAGGGAGGAGGAAACTCTTAGCCGAGACGAATCAGCGTGGCGACGTCGTCACTATCCATCTCCAGGCGATCGACCTGAAATCCGGCGTCATTGACGTTGCGAATCGCGGAAGTTACTGCCGAATCGAGGCTCTCCGCCTCGCGATTGAAAATGATCCGCGTCCGACCGCAAACCTGCTGCGGATTCGAGTCATCGCAGCCGGCCTCGAACAATGCTTCCGCGAGGTCGTCCGTAAGTTCAGGGGAGTCAGCCAAGAAAATGGTGAAGCGATAAGTTTGCCGCATAAGGTTCTTCCTTCCTCCCCAATTATAACAACACAGTTGCCTAATGGGCGCAGTCATCCACTGTTCGAATGATTTCCTTCGCATGGTTCTCCGGGTTCCTGGGCGTCGAAAACACCGTTTGGCGACACCCTTGACGCGACGCTTCAGGGCAAAGCAGTGTTCCATAAATATGTGCTCGTGCGGCAGCCTTGCTAAACCGCCAGCCGTGAGAAATGGCATAGCTGATCGCCTTGCGAATTTCCTTGTTCGAGTGGTTCATGGCAGTGCTAGCTAGTGGCAATTTCTGCCGGTTGTATCAATTTTCTCGATTCTAGCGGTTTTGCGTCCGATAAACCATTGTGGAACCGGGGACAGTTTATGTCCTCCGCCGGAAATAAGCACGAGCTAGGGGACGCAAGACCATGTTGATTCGGACACTCATCGCGGTGACGGCAATCGCCGCCGCAGCGCTCAGTAGCGGCTGCTCGCATACGCAGTGGCGGCAATTCCACGGCTGCAAGATGGATGGCTGTGCAACCTGCTCCACCGGGCTGCGCAAGGCGCATTGCGGCCTGCCCGACTGCCACGGCTGCGGCACGCATCAGCCGGTTCTTCACGGCAAGCATCGCTCCGACGGCGGCAAGTATTACGATTCGTGCGACGGGTGCGGCGACGGTTACAGCTTGGGCGTCCAAGTCGAATACGGCGCGGCCGAGCCAGGTTGCGGCATCGCCGTCGAGCCGGGCTGCGGGGTGGCGGCCGGCAAAGGCTGCCGCCGGCACGGCATTGGCTGCTGGCGACCGGGAGCACTGCTGCGGGAGATTTTTGCCTGCGACGGCTGTACCGGGCCGACCTACTGGAGCGAATGGTACAACGATCCGCCCGACGGCTGCGAACCGTGCGATCACTACGGCAACTACACTGGACCGCAATACGGTTGCTCGGTCCAGGGCGGGCCGTACCACGGAGTGTTGCGAAAAGTGCCGACGCCGGTCTACGCCGATCCTTATTACGACGGCAAGATAAAGTCCAACGGCAAAGTCGAGACGGCACCGAGCGGTCCGCCGCCGGCGCCGCCGCGGGAGACGCGGATGAAGAGCCGCGTGGTGCCGACTTCCTACGTCACGCCGCTGAACACCAAGTGCAACTGCAAGTAGCTGCGCGCGTTTGCCGACCTCAACACAACAGGCCGCGTCCGACATGTGCGGATGCGGCCTGCCTGTTTTGGTCAACACGCGCTGCAAGATCAGTGGTGGAAGCTCGCTACAGTTCCTTGATCTTAATGTCGCGCCAGCGAACCTTCCACTTGGGATCGCCCTTGACGCCATGAACTTGCAGGCCGATGAAGCCCGACGGATGCGATTCGAACTTCCCTTCGTCGGTCAAATCGGAGATCTGCTCGCCGTTGATCCAGACCTTGATGTTCGGTCCGTTGGCGACGACGCGATATTGGTTCCACTCGCCGTCCTTGAAATGCTTGTGCGGTTTGCGTTCGGAGTCGGGCGTCATCCAGCCGCCGGCCGCTTCGCCGTACAGGTAACCCGACTCAGCGCCATTCGATCCGCTGGCCTCGATCTCCACCTGCGGGCCGTTGACGCGGCCCATGGGGCCGTCCTTGGTTTGCGAGCGGATCTGCACGCCGGAGTTCAGTCCGTTATCGTCCAGCTTGACCTCGAACTTCAGGTCGAAGTCGCCGTACTCCTTGTCGCTGCAGAGGAACGAATTCGGACTGCCTTGGGTGGTCTCCCCCACAATCGCGCCGTCCTCGACCGTATAGGTCGCCGTGCCGTTACGCTGCGTCCAACCGGAGAGATCCTCGCCGTTGAAGATCGAAACGTAGTCGTCCGCGGCGGCCAGCGAAGGAACCGCCAATAACGCGGCCAACAAGACGCCCGACGCAACAGACGGAAAATGAACTTTCATGAGTAGGTTCTCCAAATAAAAGGTGGGTTAATTCCCTAATGCTCTTAATCTTAATCGTACTCTTAATCTTAATCTCACCGAGTACGAGTACGAGTACGAGTAAGATACATGAGACTCTTACTCACTAATTCGATCGCAACTCGATCAGCGTCGTCCCCTCGCGATTTGTCTCCTGCGCGATGACTTGTCCCAGCGTCGAGGCGGTGTTGTACTGGGCCGGCAGGTCGATTTCTGGATGCGTAACCTCCACCATGTAGAAGCCGGGCTGGATGGTGCCGGTCAGATCCTTTTGGTCGGCGGGCAACTGGTCCGGATCGTTGGCCACGTTGGCCATGCCGTTGGCGTCGGTCGTACCGGTGGCCGGCAGAATCGAATCTTGCATGAACGGCTCCGGCGTGAACGTCAGCGTGGCACCCGACAACGGCCGGCCGTCGAGCGTCACCTGGCAACTGAACACCGTGCGGCCGACGCCGCCGGCAATGCTGTCGAGGATGGCCCGCAGTTCGGCCTCGCTAACCTGGCCGTCCCCGTCGGTGTCGATGTACTCCGTTCCGCTGGCGATCGATCCGGCCTGCTCCAGCTCGGCGGCCGAAAGCCGCCCGTCGCCGTCGGCGTCGTACTTCTGCATGGCCTCGGCGGTGGCCGAGGCGGGATTGAACTTGGGCGCCTCCACCCGCGAGGGCGTGGAATAGCACATGCACCCGGCGACAAACAACAGGCCGCCAGCCAGCGGCATCAGGAAAACCGACCGGTCCATCAAGATTTCTCCCGTAGATTCTCTGCGAAAGCTGCCGCAAGTCGATTCACATGTTACCGCGCCAACCCGCAGACAATGACAAGACCGCCAGAATAGCACGACGTTGCCGTGCGGTCAAACAACCGTCTACTCGTCCTTTTTCAGCGTGGTCATCCACTCCACCAGATCGGCCAACTGCTGGGCGGTCATCTGGTTTTGCAGGTTGGCCGGCATCAGCGAAACCGGCTGCTTGACCAGCTCGTCGATGTCGCCGCGGGCGAACGTCAGCTCGATCGCCTCGGCGGTTTTGATCTTCACTTCCTGATCCGTCTGGCTGGTGAGCACGCCGGTGTGGATCGTGCCGTCCTCCAGGATCACTGCATACGTTTCGTAGTTGTGGCTCACGCCGGCGCTGGGAAACAGGATCGACTCGTACAGCGCTTCGCGACTGAGCTTGCCGCCGATCTCGGAAAGGTCGGGGCCGACTTCCTTCCCTTCGCCGTTCGCCTTGTGGCAATTGGCGCAGGTGCCTGCTTTCAGATACACCTCGTGGCCGGCGGCGGCGTTCCCCTTCATCTTGAGCAGTTCCGGCAGCGGCGGCAGCGCGGTCCCGGCGGCGGCCTGCGGCGCAGGGAACAGCTTGGCCACGTCGGCTTGCAGTTCTTTATAGGGAGAGGTCGACAGCGGCAAAGCAGCGGCGGCCATCAGCGCCGGATCGAGTTGCTGCTGCTTGGCCAGGTCGACCAGCCGCTTCGCCCCGTCGCGACTGCGGGCGGCCGCCCGCACCGCGGCGCGGCGGCGTTCGAGATAGGCCTGCTTGTTCTCCACCAGCGGCCACAACACATCGAGCGCCCGAGCGTCTGCCGCCGCGGCGATCGACGCCAGAGTCGCCATGGCCGCCTCGTGGTCGTCGCCGGCGACGGCTTGCGTCAGCAACCCCTGTTGGTTCTTGTCCAGCAGTGCTTTCACGGCTGCTGCGCCGAGCGTCTCCTGAGAGTGCGCCTGCACCAGCCCGAGCAGATCGGAATAGCGGTTCTGCAGGTCGAACCGCGCCACCAGTTCGACGAACTGCGGCGTCCCTTTCAATCCTTCCAACGCTTGATTGAGCGCGGCGGCTTGATCGGGGTTCTTCTTCAGATCGAGCTTTGGCAGCCTGGAGAGCGCTTCCTGCGAAACGATCGCCACGCGGTCCTTGTCTCCTGCGGCGCCAAAAGCCAGCGTCAGCAGCGCGGCTTCCTTCGACGGACCGGCGAGAAAGTCGAACGTCCGCAGAAAGCGGGGCAGGTCGGCGGTCGCGACTTGCGAGCCGTTGATGATCTTCACCAGATACTCGGGCGTGACCGCGGCGCGGCTCCGCCAGAGGATGTCGCGACCGGCCGGCGTGTTCCAGTCGTCGCCGACTTCCGCCAGCCAGGCGGCCAGGCAGGCGTCCCACTTGTTGTCTGCCGCGATGCCGAGGGCTTCAAGGTACCAACGGTCGTCAGCAGGATAACGCTTGGCCAGTTCGACCCACAACTTGGGCGCCTCCGGCGAATCGAGATGCCGCAAGGCGATGGCGCATTCGCGCCGCACCGCCGGCGAGTCGTCGCCGACCAGCTTTTGCAGCAGCGGCACGATATTCTCCGATACCTGGCGAGCCAATCGCACGCTGGTGATGCGAATGTCGGCGTGGGAATCGCCGGCGGCGATGTTCACCCAGTGATCGCCGCGGCCCTCGATTTTGCCCAACAACCACAGCGCTCGGGCACGAATACGGGGGTCGGACGCATTCTCGTAGAGCTTCTTCAGCGCCGGTTCTGCTTCGACGCCGCGCGTGTTTAGTGCCGTCCAAGCCAGATAGCGCACCGAGTAACATGGATTCTTCAAGGCTTCGATCGCGCCATCGATCGAGTCGAAATCGAACTTCGGTACGACGTACTTTTCGGCGCTTTCGGTCGTCACGCGGAACAGGCGGCCCCGGTCGGTGTCTCCCTGCCGATGGCCGCCCACGCCGGGATCGTACCAATCGGAGACGAACACTGAGCCGTCCGGAGCAACGGCCACGTCAACCGGTCGGAACCATCGATCGCGGGCGCCGTCCAAAATATTCTCGATCTCGGCCGTGTAGCCGGCGCCGTCTTGCTTGACCGGATACGCCCGCACGATGCTCGGTCCGGCGTCGCAATGGATCATCTGGCCGTGGAACACCGCCGGCAGTAGTTGACCTTCGTAGATGGTGATGCCGGTGGGGGAGCCGGCGCCGGTTTGCAGCAGGTTCGGCACCACGCCGGGATCGTTCAAGTGCCAGTGCCGCAGAGGGATTTCTTCTTCGATGCCGGTCCGCTGCGACTTCCATCCGGCGCGGGTCATTTCGTCGAGATAGCCATAGTTGCCGTACTCCATCACATAGTTGATCCGCACCGCCCGGTTGCCGTCGTCGTCGTTGTCCGATTGCCAGAGCGTGCCGAACGAGTCGACGGCCACCTCGTAATTGTTGCGGAAGTTGTGGCCCAGCACCTCCATCTCGCTGCCGTCGAGATTGCAGCGGAAGACCATACCCCCTTTGTAAGTTTGTGCGTCCTTGACCTCCTCGCCGGTTACGTCGACGACCAGCTTGCCCTCCTTGTCGTGGACCGCCCTGCCGGTGTTGCCGAAATTCCAGTACAGCTTGCCGTCGGGACCGAACACGAACGAATGGGTCGAGTGGTCGTGCTGCGGCTGGCCCGTCTTGGTGAACAGCAGTTCCTTCGAGTCGGGCAGGTCGTCGCCGTTTTCGTCGGTGAACACAAACACGTTAGGCGCCACCGAGACAATCACCTTGTTGCCCAGCACGCACAGCCCGATGGCGCTGTCGATGTCGCGGCCTTGATAAAAGACCTTCTGCGAGTCCATCACGCCGTCGCCGGTGGTGTCCTCCAGTATCAAGATGCGATCCCCCTCGGGCCGCTTGCCGTTGTTGTGCCGATAGTTGACCACTTCGCAGGCCCACACTCGGCCGCGGTGATCGACGTCGATGTTGGTGAGGCTGACGATGTCCGGCTCGGCGGCTGACAACTGGGCAATCAGACCCTCGCCCACGTCAAGATTGGCAACGGCATTCTGGGGATCGCGACCACCGTCATTTCCGCCGCTGCCGCCGCCGGCGCCGCCGATCCGCCCGGGATTCTGCGTGTAAACGGCGAACTGCACCGTGCTGCCGCAGCCCTGCCGAGTGCCGCCGTCGTCGAGCACACCGGTCGCTCGGAAACGTTCGTAGCCGGCGGGCAGTTCATACACGATCAAGCTGTTGGCATGCGTGCCGAGACCATAGGCGATCGGCTTGCCCGCGGAGGCCAGCGGCTGGCCCTGGCAATTCTTGTTCACCTGCACGTTGCCCCACTGGCTGGAGGCGGATTTCCACTTCATGTCGGTCAGTTTTCGTTCCCCGTCGGGTCCGACCAGACGCGGTTCGGCCCAGTTGGCCCAGTCGCAGGCAAAGCCGTCGCCGGCGTCGCTAACGACCAGGTAAAGCTCCTTGGCCCCCCGAATATCGACGTCGATTGCCACGCCGCCGGTGGTCTGTTCGCTGACGGTCTTGCTTTGAAAGATCGGCTTTGGCGCCGCCGTCGCCAAGGAATGGCCGCCGGCAAGAAGACATAAAACGGCCAGCGAGAGTGCGAGTCGACGCATGGTTGTCAAAATCCTGTCAGGGTTCGTACAGACGTAAACATTTCAGCGTAACCAAGCCCAATGCGGTCACCCGCCTGGATCGAGTGCCTAACACAGTTACCAGCACGCTGCGCAAGCGAGTGCATTTGCGCTGGCAACCCGCCGATGCACTTGCTGGCGCGGCGTGCTGGTATTGGCTCTACTTGTTCCAGTTGTCGAGCTTCTCTTGGATGCTCTGCTTCTGGAAATTCTTGGGAACTTCGTAGTCTTGGTTGGCGATCAGATCGTCGGCGGTCACGCCGGGGCCGATCACGCCTTCTTCCGGAACCTCGGCGCCCGCGGTCCAGGTGATGGCGTTGAGCACGACCTTGCGAAACTGATCGTGGCCCCAGTTCCAATGAAAATGTCCGCCGGTGAACCCAAAGCCCCGCTGGCCGTTCTCGCGCTCCGAGACCCAGGCCATATGCTGCGGCTCGCCATTGGCGACCGCCTCGCGAACATGCGGATTGCCGCTATGCGCCCCGTCGCCGCGCGACAGTGTGCTGTCTGGCGGTAGTGCGGTGAGGATCGGCGTCACGCCTTTCATCTCCGGGCGAAATCGCATGTGATAGTACCACTCGTCGAGAATCTCGAACGGCTCGACGCCGTTGGCGACCGGATGGTCGGGTAGTTCGGCGTACTTGGCGGTCCAGTGCGGATTGACCGACCAGTGCGGCTCGAAGTAGCCCCCCATCCACTTCACGAAGTGCTCGCCCGGCTCTCCCTTGGTAGTCTCGACGCCGTAATGCAAGGCGACGACCCCCACGCCCCGCTCGGCCAGCTTGTCGACCTCTTCCAGCTTCTTATTGAACGGATGCCCTCCGCCGCCGTCGGTGTAGGTGACGATGGCGTTGGCGTTGTCGAAGGCGGTCGGATCATTGGGCCAGCCGCCGGTGTAGACGGTGGCCAGCACGTTGGCGTTGCTGTTATTTAAGGCGTTGGCCAGCAGCAGGCAGCCGGCATTGTGCTCGTGCGACCCGAAGCCATGGCTCGGACGACCGGCCAAAAACACCACCTTCTTACGCCCGTCGGCCAGCGGCAGCCGCTTCAGCTTGATATCCTTAAACTGCACCAACATCGGCGGGCCGGCGTGTAACTGCAGCGCGAGGATGCCTTTGAGTTTGGCCTTGTCGGTCTGCCCGTCAATGAACTCCGACATCTTCTCGCCATTGATGTAATGGGTGAGATGATTACCCTGGGCGACGATGCGGTAGTCGTTCCACTCGCCCGGCTTGATGACTTTTTGCAATTCGGCCGAGTCGGCGAACTTTTCGGCGGTCTTCTTGCCGTCGGCGTCGATTGTTACTTTCTGTCCACGCTGGGCCAAGATGCCGCGACCGCGCTCTTCATACATAATGCCGGAGTAGGTAGAACCGGACTCGAAGTCGGCCTGGTAGCCGCCGACCCGCCACTTGTTCGATTCCTCGCTGCGATACTGAATGCCGGAGTTGCCTGTCTCCATTTTGTACTTCAATTGCAATTCGAAGTCGTCCAACTCTCCTTCCCGCCACACGATGAACGTGTTGCCTTGCGTGGGATTCTCGGCGGTGGTTTCACCGGTGATCGCCCCGTCGCGGACGCTCCAGAACTTGGGATCGCCGTCCCAGCCGCTGAGATCCTTGCCGTTGAAGATGTCGACAAAGTCCGCTTCGGCGGCGTTCTCCTCCGCCGACAACGGTGCGGCGACCATCAGCAGGCCGGCCAACATGAGGCACGACAGAGCCATCGATCCTAGCTTCTTCATGGGTGAATTCTCCAAAATGTGGGGTGGGGTTGAGGTCGGTTTACCGCGGGCGGGCGTCTCGCCGGCCAATGGAGCGACCGACAATATCAGGTGGGCTTTGTCATGCGAGACGGCGGGCCAACAACTTAGTATGGCGTATCCGCCGGACGGTTTCAAACTTTTCCAGTCACTTTTCGAATGCCGCCTAGCGCCGTACCAGCCGCCAGCAGCGGTGGATGCGTTGATTGCGAAAGTCCTCGGGCAAGGTATTCTTGGTGATCTCACGCACCTCGTAGGCCGTCAACGACGGCTCATCCAGCTTGAAACGGCGAAAATTCGAGGAAAAATAGACGGCCCCGCCCGGCGTGATATGTTCGGCCAGACGCGCCACGAGCGGCCCGTGGTCGCGTTGCACGTCGAACACCTCCTCGACCCCCTTGCGGTTGGAGAAGGTGGGGGGATCGACCACCGCCAGGTCGAACATTTCGCCGCGGTCAAGCTGCTCGACGAATTGCAGGCAGTCGGCATGCACCAGCCGGTGCTCCGCGGTAGCAAAGCCGTTGAGGGCCAGATTCCGCCGCGCCCATTCGAGATAGGTATTCGACCAATCGACGGTGACCGACTGCCGCGCCCCGCCAGAGGCCGCATAGACCGAGAAGCTGCCGGTGTAGGCGAACAGGTTCAAAAACCGCGCGCCGGCGGCCGCCTCGCGGACCATACCGCGGGTGAGGCGATGGTCGAGGAACAGGCCGGTGTCGACGTAGTCGGCCAGGTTCACCTCGAATTGGAGCCCTCCCTCGTGGGCGACGAACGTCGCCCGCGGATCGGCCAGATGGTTGAACTGGATCGGTTCGGCGTCGTCGGCCGCCTGGTATTGATCCGCGCCGCGGAGCCGCCGCCGCTGCTTCAGATAGACCCACTCGCGCGGCACCTCCAACGTCTCGGCCGCGGTGCGAATCATCAGGTCGAGCCAGTCGGCGTGTTCGGCCGGCGTGCGGTCGTGCGGCCGCTCGAATTCGGCCATGTGCAAGCGATTCTCGTAGCGATCGACCAGCAGCGGCACTTCGGGTATGTCGCGCTCGTAGAGGCGATAGCAAGTGATGCCTTGTCGCGTCGGCCAGCGACGCAGATGCCTGGCCCGTTTGCGGAGGCGATTGGCGAACAGCTCCGCCTGCTCGCGCATCTTGGCCGTCACGCCGCCGAAGGCCGGCGCCGCGTGGCCGGGGCTTCTAGCCCCGGCGCGTTCGGTTGTACTTTCAGCCCCGGCGGCGATATCTTCAGTGACACTGTCTGCCGTGACACTGGGGCTAGAAGCCCCAGTCACTTTGCTGCGGCTGGAAGCCCCAGCCACGGTACTGGCCTCAGCCGCGGGCAAGTGGTGGCCCGGTCTTGGTCCGTGGTATTGGTAGAGCGTGCATTCAATCCGCGCGTTGTAAAGCTTGCGGCGTTTATCGGCCGTTTGGCCGAGCAACTGCTCGAAGTCTTCGTGCGAGGTGAGTATCGAATGCGACCAGGTCGGCAGCCGCCGCAACACCTCCGGCATGCTGCGATAGAGCGCCTCGATCTCCCGATCGCGCCCCAGCCGGCTGCCGTAGGGAGGATTGGTGATCAGGCAGCCGTATTCCTTGCGGCTGGCGAGGTCCGAAAAACGCTTGTGCTGAAAGTGGATG
>JBGTJT010000028.1:0-3479 GCA_041744995.1 Pirellulales bacterium
CGAGATGGTCGGCAGGCTCTCGGCGGATTTGAGCAACAGATCGAAGCGAGCGGCACGATTTATCGCGCCATCGAACGCGGCAACGCCGCCCGGGTGCGGTTGTTTGGTTTACTCTATGGAGATCAAGGCCTGTGGATCCGCCGCACGCTGTTTGATCGATTGTCCGGCTTTGGGCCGATGCCATTAATGGAGGACGTCGATCTGTCTCGGCGCGCCGGGCTAGTGTCGCGTCCGCGGTTGCTGCCGGGGCCTATTCATATCAGTCCGCGGCGTTGGCAACAGCACGGCGTCGTGCGGCAAACGCTCCGCAACTGGGCGCTGCTGGCGGCGTATCACTGCGGCGCGCCGCCCGAGCGACTCGTGGATTATTATCCTCCGGACGGCCGCGCCTGATTGCGGAACAGGATAATACCAGCACGCATGCGCAAGCAAGTGCATCGGCGGAGGAGCAGGCGCTTTTCCGCCGAACCGTTTCCGGCGGCGGAACACGTATAAGCTCGCCATGCACTTGCTGGCGCTGCGTGCTGGTATTAGCGCATGCGTGCTGGTAGCGAGGTGTTAGCGCGGTTCGAGGACGATGTCAAATGTGGGACGGCTAGAACCATCCTCGAACACCACGCCTTGCGGCGATCGCCAATAGCCGTCGGCCCGCTCATAGCCGCAGTCTAGCGACTTGATGCCGTACTCCGAGAGCGAGCGCACTTCGCCTGGTTCGCTGACGCCGTTGGCGTTGGCATCGTGCCACAGGGCCAAACGGTCCAGTTCCGCGCCTGTCAGGCGGCCATCGGCATTGTCGTCGAGCGTGGAGAGCGCGTCGTAGCCGTTTTCCCAGAACAGCATAAACGTAGCGCTGCCGAACATCTGCGTTGCCGAAGTGATTTGGCCGTCGCCTTGGGCATCGTAGACCAGCCAAGCGGCCCGGTCGTTGAGCCACGTCCAGCGGTGCGGCAAACCAGTGCCGTCGGCGTCAAAACGGACGGCGGCTTGCGTGTCGTGGATCGCCTCGGCCGTAAGGCCGGCGGCCAGCGGAATCGCAATCGGCGTGACCGGCCGGGGTAACGCACGCAGTTTTCGGATGCGTGACTTGAGCGTCATGATCTCGTCGCCGTCTTGCGCGGGGTCGAGCAAGGGAATCAGGTATTTGGCGGCCTCGACGGTCAGGTAGTTGCCCCCCAATCGCCCAGACTTCCGCCCGCCTTCCTGCTTCCAGGCAGTTTCAATCACCTCGCGATACTTGCTCTTGGCTTCATCGTTCTGGTCGGCCTGATCCAGCGCCCATGCCAAGCCAAGCTGGGTGGCCAGATCATCGGGCTCCATTTCCAAGGCCGCCTGATACTGCTCAATGGCGGCGGCCAAGGCCGCCTCGGCTTGTTGTTTGGCCTGGGCATCGTCGGCTGGTTTGACCTCAAACGGGATGTACTTCGGCGTAAAGCCGAACCAAAGCGACTCATCGCGGTTGTTGACTTCGACATTCTCCTGCTTGGAGGCAAACGCCATCGCGTAGACCCGGGCCAGGTTGCGCCGCAGGTTCGCATCCTGGGGAGATTTTTCGATGGCCGCCTGCAAGTTCGCTTGCAGCCGTTCGATCGGAACCGTCTTCAAGTCGGGCCGCGCAAACTTTGCCCATACGGGCGTCGCGACCGAGCAGGCGATCACGGTGAAGATCGTGGAAAGCAAACCCAAACGAACAGCACGGCGAGTCAAGACGGCGTGACGGCGGCGTCTCGCCGCCGACGAAGACGAACACAGCCCCAAACAGTCGGTTTGGCGAGCCAAGGGAAGTTGAGGCATGAGAGATTTCCTAATCAGGGGACGGAACGTAATGAAGGTTCGACGTTCCAACTCCGCCAAAAGTTCCGCACTAGGGTGCATCCGCGGCAATTTCTTCCGGCTCGAGCGGGCGAACCTTGATATCGCGGAGTTGCGAGGCGGTGTACCAGTTGGCGATGCCGAGCGGCCGCATCGGTTCTTGTTCCCACCAGATCGCAAATTTGCGGTCTTTGCGTGGCAGATCGACAATCTGCTCCGCGTCGATCCAGGCGGATACTTTATGCTGCGAAACCCGCAGCCGGATACGGTACCAACGGTCGGTCTCGAAGTCGCGGGTCAGCGTCGTGTCGTTGTCCGCCGCCGCCAGGTTGTCAACATTCGACAGACCCACGATCGTGCCGCTCCAGCCGCCGATGATCAGCGTGCAATAGTCCTCCGCGATCGGGAACGTCACGCCCGCGAAGAAGTCGACGCCGTCGATCCGCCGGGCGTCGAACGCCAGCTCGTAGTTCTCGCGGAGCAGCCCCTCTTCGTCGGCCAGACGAATGCCGCTTGAGGGACTTCCCATCTGGATCTCGATCACGCCTTCCTTCACGGCGATTTTGCCATGCTGGTAGAACTCGTCCTCCTCAGCGATTTCCCAGCCGGCCAGCGACTCGCCGTCGTACAGACTGCGCCACGGATCACGTTTTGGGGCTGGGGTCGCGACTGCCGGTGGAGCATGAACTGCCGTGGGAGGGCAGATTGAGCGACACGCGGGCCGACATTGCCCGCGGCGAAAGAAGCGCCCTGCTTCCGCTTCAGTGGTCGGCAGCATCGCGAACAGCGGCGAGAGCAGGGTCAGCGACAGGGCGAATGGTTTCATGGTGGTTGCGTCTCGGGTTTCAGAGGATATTCAGATATTCAAGAATCACGACTTTGGCCGGCTTCTGCGGTTTACAGTAGTTGCTGGCGCCGGCCAGGTCAAAGGCGTTCGCATCTCCGTAGCCGGGCCACGATGGTTCGTCTTGGGGGCGACTCTGCTCAGGTCTGCGGGCTATTCGGCAGGGTGAACCGGCTTTGCAAACGGCTGGAAACGACATATATTAAACTGCTTACGTCATCGTGGGGGCGTTCGCCCGCGGGGCGTTTCGCGGCCTGTGCGAATGTTGTCCACGCGGCCAATGCTCAAATCCATGGAGAGTCGCCGCCGACCGGGCGGTCAGCCGAACAATGCAACCGGAAGAATCAAAATCGCCCGACAGTCCCCCGTCTCCCGCCGGCGACGATTCCGGCAGTGCGGATCATTGGGGCAGTCTGGTCTCAAAAATTGGCGTCGACCCGAGCAAGCCTGCCGTCAAGAAGCAGGCTGATGTCCAGGTTGCCAAGGTGCCAGGCGTGGCCCCAGTCAAAGCCAGCCGAAAGATGCCGCAAGCCAGCGGCGGAGACTGGAACTCGCTCGCCTCGCAATTGGGAGTCGCCGCCAGCGAACCTCCGCGGCCGCCAGCGCCGGCGGCGCGTTCTGCCGCCGAGAAGCCTCCGGTCCGAACCGCCCCATCGCCCGAGGTGGTCGATGAAGTTGAGGACGACGAAATCGACGCGGAAGCCCGCGCCGCGGAAATCGCCGCCCGCGAGGCGGAACTCGAAGAACTCGAAGACGTCGACTTCTTGGAAGAGGCCGAAGAAGACGTCGCCGGCAAGGATGAGGCGCTCGCCACCGGCGCAACGGT
>JBGTJT010000029.1:0-6358 GCA_041744995.1 Pirellulales bacterium
ATTCTTCCCCTTTGCGAACCGCGGCGGCGGCCCGAGCGGCCCGAATGATCGCCTTGGAGGGAACGCAGCCGACGTTGAGGCAGTCGCCCCCCATCATGTCGCGCTCGATCAAAGCGACCTTGGCGCCCACTCCCGCGGCACCGGCGGCGGTCACCAGCCCCGCAGTCCCGGCCCCGATGACAACCAGGTTGTAGCGGCCCTCAGGCGTCGGATTGGTCCAATCGGTCGGATGCACATGCCAGACCAGCGCCTCGTTGTACTCATCCGCCGGGCTGGTCTGGGGGAGCCGCTCAATCACGCGTCGCTGCATTGGCTGGGCGCCTTTGTTGGTGGTCCGAGTGCTGCATAGTTCACTTGCTTTCTCACTTGCTCGGGCTGTCCAGCGTGTTCTGCACTGACACTTCCTGCCATCAGACTACTAATCGCCAGAAAAGCAATACACGGATTCAAACTCTTCATGAAGTTGTATCCTAACACGGTTGGCAGCAGATGCGAGATCAAGAATGGCCGCGACAATAACCCGGTGCCGTTTTCGTCTTCCCTTTACTTGCTCGCCGCGCAGCGGATCGCGCTTTTTAGTAGGTCAGGCATTCCTGCCTGACCGCAGAAGAGCACGCGTTGCGCGTGCCGACGGCGCGAACAACCAACTGGCAAACCGGCCTTCCTTCGAACCCAGATCTGTTTAGTGAAGGCAGAGCGAACTCTTCTTTGGTCAGGCAGGAATGCCTGACCTACTTGGGAGTCAAGCCGATGGAGAAGTCTGGCCGCTGGGCGCACCCTAGCCCGCATAACCGCTACAGTTGCGCTGCGGGACGACTGCGATCGTGGCGGTGCGCCTAATGATTTGACCGCCGGCGGGGCGCAACGTAGGGTTGTTGGACGCAATAGGGCGTCGGACTTGGGAGTGGAACCATGATGCAAATGTTGACAGAAACTGTGCCGGGACAGATCGAGACCAGCGATTTCACGGATCGGCGGAATCCGCATTCGGTCGACCACCTGCCGGGCCGCGAGCGGCGGCAGTTCGCCAATAGTCACGACGATCTCTCGCCGGAGGCCCGCGAACTGGCAATTGCCATCGACGGCTACAAGCTTCAGCACCGTCGCCGCTTTATCACTTATGAAGAGATGCTGTCGGTGATGAAGTCCCTCGGCTACCGCAAATAGCGTGAGATTGGCCTTCAGCCCATGTCATCGTCCACACGCTCCACTTCCAGGGGTGTTGCGGCAACCTTGGCCGTTGGCCGATAGTGGCGGCGGGCAGGACTGCGCTACTTCAGATCTTGCGCTGCCTGCATGAATCACCCGCCGCCATTTAACAGCGGCTTGCGCAGATCGTCGATGTTGATAATGCCGACGCCGCGGCCCTGACGGTTTACCAATTGAGCAAGGATCTCCTCCTCGGCTTGCATGGCCATTAAGGCCGTAATGTGCGACTCGACTTGCGGGATCGCCATCAACGGGCGGATCGGAGCCAAGGCGTCACCCTGCTGGAGCGCCAGCTCGGCGACGTTCACGTAGCCGAGCAACTTCGGCGGATTGGCAGCGTCCTCCACCGGCAGGTTGCTCACGCGGTGCCGCTTGGCCAGCCGCAACGCTTCGCGTCGCGTGGCGGTCGAGGGGACACGCACAAACCGCCCCGGCGGAATGAGGAATTCGCTCACCCGTTGATTGGCGACCGCGAACAACCCTTGCGCCAACTGCCGCTGGGCCGGCCGCAGCACGCCCGCTTCGTGGCCTTCCTCCAGTACCTGCTTCAGTTCTTGCCGCGCGAGCGTGCGTTGCACCTTTTGCGGCGAGTTTCCCAAAGCGAGTTCCAACAAGTAACTGAACGCCCACAACACGATGCTCAGGGGAAAGAACAGCACGGTAAAGACGAAAAACGGGGGCGCCGCGGCCCGCAACAGGCGATAGGGAGCGTAGAAAAATAGGTTCTTGGGAAACAGCTCGCCGTAGAGAAACAGGATCGGGGCAAAGATGATCGGCGCGGCGATTTCGGCCGCCTCCCCTCCGCCGGGAAACAATCGCGCCATGAACAGTACGATCGCCAGCGAGGTGAGATAGTTGGCCAAATTATTGCCGATCAGCGTGGTCGCAACGAACAGCGACGGATGATTGGTCAGCCACAGCAGTCCCCGGGCCAGATAGCTGCCGCCGAGCGCGTCGAGCAGCAGTCGCACCCGGGGGACGCGGTAGAAGCCGGTTTCGCTGCCGCTGAAAAAGGCGCTCAGAAACAGCGCTACGAAAAATAGCACAATGATGGCGATCATTCGGGACTCTCCCGGCTGGAGACCCTATGCAGCCGTACCGAGAGCTTGCCCCGTTCAAAGGTCTCGGAAACTTCAAACGCCAGTGGCCCCCACACGCCCGCGTCTCCGACTTGCGGCATGCGGCCGAGCACTTCATGAATGACGCCGGCCAACGTCACGCTATGCGTTTCGGGCAGTTCCTCGCCGACGACGTTCGCCAAACTGCGCACGGTGACCATGCCCGAGGCGTGCCAGCTATCGTCGTCGGTTGCTGTGATCTCCGCCAGATTGAGCAATCGTTCGCTGCGGGTTTCCCCCTCGCCGAAGATTGCCCGCAGGATGTCGTGGTAGGTCAGAATGCCGATTGTTTCGCCGAATTCATTGACCACTGCGGCGACCTGGCGGTCGGTCTCGCGCATTTGTTCGAGAACGCGTCCGACGGAGGTACACCAGGGGACGTAAACCACCGGATCGGCCAGCGTTTCGAGGTTCTCGGCCGGCACGTGCGACATGGTTTTCAGCGGCAGCGCCAGCGCGACTTCGTCGCTGTCCGGCTCGGTAATCAGCACGTACCCGCTGGGAGTCATCTGGCCGTCCAGATCGGCGAGCGATACGGGGGGATGAAACAGCAAGAACCGCATCCGCGGTCGCATCAATTCGTCGACGCGGGTTTCGGTCAGTGCGAGAATGTTCTGCAGCACGATTTTTTCTTGCTCGACCATCTCGGCGTCGGAGGTGGAGATCTCGACCGCTCGTTCCAGATCCCCGACTTCCAGATAGGGTTCCGGACGAAAGCTCGGCCACACCAGCCGTTGCGACAGCAGATTCAGGCGGGCAAAGATCGGCAGCACCGGCTGGAACAACCGAATCGCCCCGCTCAGCGGCAGACTGGCCAGCGAGGCCAGCAGTTGTGGGCGCAACACGGCGATCGCCTTGGGCAGCAGCTCCGCCAGCAAGATGATCACGATCAACGAGCCGATGCCGAACACGGCGGCGACCGTGGTCTCGCCCGCGGTTTGCAGACGCAAGCTGATGATCGAACTGAACGTGAAGTAAGTCACGTTGATGATCAGGTTGCAGAACAGGATGGTGCTAAGCAATTGATCGGGCGTTTGCAGCAGCCGCGCGGCGGTCCGTTGGGCACGATTGCCACGTGCCAGCCGCCGCTGATCGTGCGGCGTCAATAGGAACATGGCTGCCTCGCTCGACGAGAAAAAAGCCGAGGCGAGTATCAGCAATCCCATTGCGGCCAGCCAAGTGATATCACCGAACAGCACGTCCACTGGCGTTATTCTCCCGCGTCGCTGGTGCGGCCGCTGGCGACGTCGAACTCGCCGATGGCCGGCACCAGCATCGCGACCGTCGCGAAACTGTACGTAGCCGTCGTGACCATGAACGCAAAGCCGTAGTTGCCCAACAAGAAACTGGTAATCGCATAAAAAGTTGCGAACGGACAAATAAACGACGCCAGAAAAATCGCGCTGGAGGCGTTTCTCGCACCGAGCGAGACAAACAGCCCCACGCCCCCGCCCAGCATGACCATCGCGAACGGCATCAGTTGAAACTGGAACGAGTCGCTGAAGGCGACCATAATTCTCATGCAAGTGGCGATGCCGAGAAACAGGAAAAATACGGTCCCCAGGCTGGCCCCGATCGAGGTCCGGCTGTTGGCGTGGATTAGCCCCGCATGCACGCCCAGCATGGCGACGAACAGGTTCATCACCAGCAGCACGATTAGCAGGTAGGCCAAGTGCTCGCCGCCGAGGCGTCCGATCCACGCCAGGTAGACCGTCAGCAACAGCGGCAGCAGGACCATCTCCTTGGTGTTGTAAAACACACCTGCCAGTTTGCCCAGCACGAACTCTCGCGGCGAGATATCGGTCACCAACAGCAAGTCAAGCGTTTTGGCGTCTCGCTCGGTCGAGAGCGAGGTTACCGCCTGGGCATTGATCAGGACAAAGCTCAGCAAGAACAAGGGGACCATGACCAGCGCGATCGCGTCGGCGGTCAGCTCCGAACGATGCAAGGCGAAGGCGGCCAGCGCGAACAGCACCAGGTAGCTGAACCGAACGAAGAACACCTTGCGGCCATAGGCCCAGGTGCGCACCTCGCGCCACAAGACCGGCTGCGTCCACACGGTGCGGGCCTTGCCCGGCGAGGCGAAACGAAGCTTGCTCCGCGCCGGCTCGGCGGTTGGAGCGTCCGAGGAGGAGGCGGCCGCGGTTGGGTTGTCTTGTGCGTCGAGGCTGAAGACGCTGTCGGCTTCTCCGACCATCTGCGGCTTGCGCAGGATCTCGCGCGACGGGTTCCATTGCCGCACGCGCCAGATGGCGACGGCGTTCAGCAAGATTGCCGCGGCCGACGAGGTGAGCAGGAACAAGTAGACCGGACTGCGAATGAAGCCCAGAGCGTCTGCCGTCGGTACGGCCGGATAAGTGGCGGCGATGATTGCCCGCCAGGGACTCATCGCCGTCGCCCATTGCACGCCGTCCAAGCCGAGCAACGTGTGGGAGGCGGCCGTTCGCGCGACCGCTTCCCACAATCCCAACCAGGCGACCAATACCAGTAACGACAGCGCCAGCGCCTGGAACGTCTTGTCGCGCCACAAGGCGATGGTGGAACCGAGACTCCCGGCGACGACCGCCGTCAGCAGCGTGACCACGAACACCCTGAGGATCTGGTGTAAATCGACGCCGCCAAGCAGTACCATCGCACAGAACAGCGGCAGCCCCGCAACCAGGAGCACCAATACGTTGAGCAGACTGGCCGCCAGCTTGCCAAACACCAACTCGCCGTTGGATAGATCGGTCATCAGCAGCAAGATGAGCGTCCGTCGATCTTTCTCCTGGCAGACGGCACTGGCGCAGAGCAGCGCGGAGAAAAACAGCACCAAGGCCAACTGAAACGGGGCCAGAATCTGGAAAACGAGCGTTCCGAACCACGCCAGGTCGCCGACGTTGCGAATTTCCTGGGTACCGGCCAATACGGCCCAGGCCGTGAGGATAAGCACAAACAAGGCGCCGGCGTACGTGGTGCGCGCTAGATAGTGCCGCGACCGGCGGGGGGCCGTGGCAGCTTCGCGAGTAAAAACCGGTCCAACGAACAATAGTTCCTAAGCCTTTATCACAAAGTATGTTATGGCCACCCGTCCGAGGGTCGTCGGAAGCCGATTGCGGGCAATTCCTACCGCAGCCAGTGATTGCCCTTCTATCTTAGATACCAAACCGACGCGTGGGAACGCGCGGCGGGGCAATTACGCATCGGCTGTTGCTTATGCATTATGGTTTCGCGGCGAGTGACAGCTTGTCTTGAATTTCGGGAATTTTCGAGCGAACGTGTTGCGTTGGCCTTCTGCCTTAAATAGGATAACCGGAGTAAACCGATTGGTTGATATCTTGCATATCCCCATCGGTTGCGGGAATTTAGAGCAGCGAGGTAAGCGACGTGACCCAGATCGTCGGCAATTCAGAATGGGCGAACAGCGTCCGGGACATGATTGCGCAAGTTGCGCGATTCGGTTCCAGCGTGCTCATTGCCGGTCCCTCTGGTACGGGTAAGGAACTGATTGCTCGACGGTTGCATCTGGAGAGTCCCCGCTGTGAAAGGCCGTTTGTTCCGGTCGATTGCGCTTCGATCCCCGGCACCCTGTTTGCCAGCCAGTTGTTTGGCCATGTGAAGGGCGCGTTCACCGGCGCCAATGCGGCGGCACTCGGTTGCTTCCGCGCGGCCGAGGGGGGCACGGTTTTCCTGGATGAGATCGGCGAGCTTGATCTCGAACTACAGTCGAGCTTGCTGCGAGTGATTCAAGAGCGCCGCGTGACGCCGCTCGGTTCGCACGAGTCGCATCCGATCGACGTTCGCATCGTGGCGGCGACCAACCGCAATCTCTCGCAGGAAGTGGCCGCCGGCCGGTTCCGGCTCGATCTCTACTACCGCTTGAACGTCGTCTCGCTCGAGTCGGCGCCGTTGGCCACCCGCGGCGGCGACGTGCTGCTGCTGGCCGAACATTTCTTGCAAAACATCTGCCACGAGTACGAGATTCCGCTCAAGCACTTCACGCCGGCCGCTTCGGCCGCGTTGCTGAGTTACTCCTGGCCCGGCAACGTCCG
>JBGTJT010000030.1:0-4842 GCA_041744995.1 Pirellulales bacterium
GCCAGACATCCTCGGCAACCGCCTGAAAGTCGCCCCGCTGGCCGACAGGGTACGTGTCGTCCACGCGAATCGCCCCCGGCTCGGCGGAACCTGCCGAGGACGTCGCCGCAAGCAACAGCAATATGGTCGCCAGACAAAGGACTCGCGGACACCTGCCGGACGGCTGGTGGCAAGTCATCACGGTGGAGTGACAGGTAAGGTGAAGCATGCCAGCAGGATAAGCGACCGCGTGCGACAATTCAACATGTAGCGGAACTCCCCGTAGCGGAACTCGCCTAGAGTTCCGTCGCGCCACGAACGACGCCCCACTACAACGCGGCTGAATTCTAGGCGAATTCAGCTACGTGTAGCGGAACTCCCCAAGAGTTCCGCAGCGCCACGCGAGACAACCCACTCCCACGCGGCTGAATTCTAGGCGAATTCAGCTACGGGCGAGACTCACCGCAGGGTCTTGGCGGTAGTAGTCTTTCACGATCGCGTACAGCCGCGGGTGGTGCTCGCGCATCAGGTCGGGCATCTCGAAAAAGCATTCGCTCACCACGGCGAAGAACTCCGCTTCGTTCTCGGCTCCGTACTTGTCGAGCAGCGTGGGGCGGCCTTGCTCGTCGGCCTCGATCAGCTTCTCGTATTCGATCGACATCACCATCGACCAGGAACGATACTGGGCGGTGTTCTCCAACGGCGGCACGCCGTCGGCCTCGCGATTGAGCATGTCGAGCTGATGGGCGAACTCGTGAATCGCTAGGTTGGCGTGGCCCCGGTGGCGGCCGTCTTCGAGGATTCGGTCCCAGGAAAGGATCACCGGGCCGCGGTACCAGGCCTCGCCCAAGCGCCCTTCGACCGGATGGAAATCCAGCCCGCCGAGCACCGGCTCCATCGCCTGGTAGCTGGAGGGGTAGATCAAGATCGAGAGAGTCTTTTCGTAATAGTCGTGCTCGAGATTGAGCAGCAGCAGCGCCGCCCAGGCGGCGACGGTCGCTTTGATTTCGTCGTTCAATTGCAGCCCGCCGCAGCCTTCCCAGTTCTTCTCGGCGACCAGCACCTGGGTGATCTTTTCCAGCCGCTGCCGCGCGTCGGCGTCGAGCAGCGGATAAGCCCAAATGTTGTCGGCCAGCGCCTGCCGCCAGGCGGCGGGAAACGGTTGCTGCAAAATCCGCTCGCGGCGGCGCTTCTTAAAAAAGGAGAAAATCATACTGGCGAATTCAGGAGGGGCAGGGAGTCAGGGCTTTGACAGTAAATTAAATGGGACAGGAAGTTTGAACAGAAGGTAACAGAGAGAACGAAGGGAAGGGTGCTCCGTTGTCTCTTTTTGCCTCTGTTTACTCAACGTAGTTAGTTATCAGCTATCAGCAAAGACAAACGTGGTTTTCTGACCGCTGACAGCTAGCGTCGCCACCATTGCTGTTGTCGAGTGTTGTTAGCAACATACTGGTACTACTGAATTTGCCTTGTCAGACAACAGAGCGGATCGGAGTCAACAGAGAATGAATTCCTTTGTTTTCTCCGTTTCCTCCTGTTTCAATTGCGCTGGCAGAATCCCAAAAGCCCTGGGCCAGGAACTTGCTTTGCGGTCGCTACTCACCGCGGGAGCGTTTTTCTTCCAGCCCGGAGATGCCCTCCCGCCGGCAAAGCATGTCAGCCACTTGCCCCAGGTTGGCGCCGCGGGCTTCCAGCAGCATGAGCATGTGAAACATCAGGTCGGCCGCCTCGTGCAGCACGCGGTCGGGGTTGCCTGGCAGTTGTTCGCCGGCAGCGGCCAGTTCTTCGGCCTCTTCGCGAATTTTGCCGCAGATTTCCGCCAGCCCCGTGGTGAACATCTGCGTGGAATAACTGTCGGCCGGGCGATACTGGTTGCGCTGCCGCAACCGCTCCGCAACGCGGTCGAATACCTCGTAATCGCCTGCCATGGAGTCACCTATGCATTTCAATCAGGAGTCGGGAGAATGTTCCCATTTGTATATTGCCAACGACGCTCGACAGCTTCAGTGGTGGCGACGCGAGCTGTCAGCGATCAGCCGTCAGCAACCAGGAACCGCGTTTTTCCTTGCTGAAAGCTGATAGCTGATAGCTGACAGCTAGCGATGTGCCATCAATCAGCTATGTCCGTCGTCTAAGTCCGTCGTCTAAAATTGAAACTACTGAATGCTGCACTTGGCTCGCCATTCCATGATAACCTACCCGCCGATCCCCGACGCCTGGTTTTTGACCGGCCCGACCGCCGCCGGCAAGACGGCCTTGAGTCTGGCGTTGGCTGGTCGGCTGAACGCCGAAATTGTCTCGCTCGACTCGATGGCCGTCTATCGCGGCATGGACGTCGGCACCGCCAAACTGAACGCCGAGACGCGCCAGGCCGTGCCGCATCACCTGATCGATCTGGTCGAGCCAACGGTAGACTTTAGCGTTTCGGAATATTTGCAGCAAGCGCATCAGGTGGTTGCCGACCTGCATGCCGAGGGCAAGCAGGCATTGTTTGTTGGCGGCACCCCCTTGTACCTGAAGGCCCTGCTGCGGGGGATGTTCGAGGGACCCAATGCCGATTGGGAGTTCCGCCGGCGGTGGGAGACCGCGGTACTCCGCGACGGACTGTCGGATTTGCGGGCCGAACTCGGTCGTGTCGATCCGGCTTCGCTGGAACGAATCCACGAGAACGACGCCCGGCGGATGATTCGGGCACTCGAGGTGTATCACCTGACGGGCGAGCCGTTGAGCCGCTACCAGCAGCAGTTCGAGCGGGGACGACCGGCCGAGCAATGCCGGGTGTTCGTACTCGACTGGCCGCGGCCGTTGCTGCACGCCCGGATCAACCACCGCGTGCGGGCGATGTTCAAGCAAGGGTTGATCGATGAAGTCCGCGGCTTGCTCGCGCGGCATGGCGAGTTAGGTCGAACCGCCGCACAAGCGCTCGGTTACCGCGAGGCGCTTGCCCATCTGAGCGGCGACTACGACGCCGCCACGGCGATCGAGCAAACGGCGGCCCACACCCGACAGTTCGCCCGGCGGCAACTGATCTGGTTTCGCGGACTGTCGGAATGCCGCTGGATGCCGATGCAAGACGTGACCGACGTAGAAACGCTGGCGGATGCGATCTGCGAATAGATTGGCCGTCGGCTGGGCATGTGTGGCTACTCGGGAGCACAGCAGCCAACCCGCGTCGCTCGACGGCAAGCCCCCCTCCAGGTAAAATGCAGTTGTACTCTGCAATGCTCCGGAGACGATTGATGACCAACCTCACCAGCGGACTACCGATCCGTTCCGAACTTCCGCCGCTTTGCACGGACAAGGAGGGCACGGTTCGGGTTGGTCAGAGTCGTGTTACGCTCGATTTAGTAGTCGAGCAATACGAGAACGGCATGACGCCGGAGGATATGGTCCGCGCCTATGAGACTTTGGAGTTGGCGGATGTCCACGCGGCTGTCTCCTATTATCTCCGTCACCGCGACGAAGTATGTTCTTACCTGAAGCAACGCGGAGAGGAAGCGACTGCCCTGCGAGCAAAGGTCGAAGCCGACCACCCGCGACTCTCGCGAGATGTCCTGCAAGCCCGCCGTGCCGCTGGGGAGAAGGCGGATGCTTCGACTGGCCAGTGACGCGGACGTCCAGGGGGAGCTAATCCGCGGCATCCGCAGGCGCCTTCCCGAGGTTGATCTGGTGCGGGTGCAGGATGCCTTGCCCGAAGGAACGTCCGACCCAGACGTCTTGGCATGGGCGGCGGCGGAATATCGCGTCGTCGTCACCAACGATCGAAATACAATGGTCGGGCACGCGTGCCGGCGAGTTTCGACTAAAGACGAGATGCCTGGTCTCATTGTGACGACCAATGAACAATCGATTGGATTGGCGATCGAGGATATCTTGCTCCTGGCCGAGTACATGTCAGTTGAAGAGATTCGGGATCAGGTTGTTTTGTACTTGCCGTTCCGTGGATAATGGCGCTTTCGAGTGGAAGGCAGGTCTGCCGTCCCCGGCCAATCAAAAACTCTGTAATAAATCAGCCGTCTAAAGCAAAACCCTTCTCCCTCTGGAAGAAGGTGGCTGCGTAGCAGACGGATGAGACGCCGCTAGTTGGCTATGTCACTTCATGGCGTTGGTGAAGGCAAAGCGAACGAGCACCGCCGCCCTCATCCGGCCTTCGGCCACCTTCTCCCGGAGGGAGAAGGGTTGCACCTCGCGATCCATTGCTGCTTCAGTCGGCTAAAGTGGTACGACGCTCGAAATCGGCGGGAAACCAGCTTGCCGCTATCAGCGGTGGCGGCATGCGGCATCCACTTGTTTGTGGGGCGGCCGGGACGGCCAAGCTACTTGGAACTGAGAGGGGCACTGGTCGATTGCGCGGGAATGCGGGACAATCGTAGTTGCTGTTGGCCCCGCTGCTTTCCTCGCACGATACGTTGGCATCATGACTCGACCCAAACTTCGCGCAACCACGATTCTCAGCGTCCGCCACGGCGATCGGGTGGCGATCGGCGGCGACGGTCAGGTCACCCTGGGCGACGCCGTGATGAAAGGGGACGCCATGAAGATCCGCCCGCTGCTGGGCGGGCAGGTGATCACCGGCTTCGCCGGCGGCAGCGCCGACGCCTTCGCCCTGCTGGAGCGGTTCGAGGCCAAGCTGAAAGACTATCCCGGCAACGTCCCCCGCGCGGCGACCGAACTGGCCAAGGATTGGCGCACCGACCGGGCGCTGCGGCGACTGGAGGCGATGATCATCGTGATCGACAAAGCCAACTCGCTGCTGGTCTCGGGCATTGGCGACGTTATCCAACCGACCGACGGCGTGCTCGGCATCGGCAGCGGCGGCAACTACGCGGTGGCGGCCGCCCGGGCGCTGGTGCAGCACAGCAG
>JBGTJT010000031.1:0-14970 GCA_041744995.1 Pirellulales bacterium
GTGCAGCGGATTGTGGCGGCACGGATCGACGAAGGCGAACATGCCTTGGCGATGCGGGAGATTCGCAGACAAAAGACCCCGGACGCCGCGGCGGCGGCGCAGATCCTGCTCGCTCAAGACCAGGCCAAGGTCTACCTTGCCAGCCATTTGGACGAAGACACGGCCTATGAGCTGGGTTTCGCGGCGGTCGACGACCCGCACGACCTGGTCCGCCTGGCCACGCGGCACGAGTCGTGCCTGCTGCTCTCCAACGCCCAATACGCGGTGGTCACGGCCGAGGAGGATGCCGCGACGCCGTAGCTGGTCGACGACCATGGCGGAGCCAAGCTACTCCTCGCCGGCCCAGTGGCGATCGTGCAGGCCGAGATTCAACTTGAACTCCTTATACCCGGCGAAGACCACCGGCACCACGAACAGCGTTAGCAGCGCGACCGTCATGCCGCCGATTACCGGCCAGGCCATCGACCGCGCCAGGTCGGAACCACTTCCGGTCGAGAGCATGATTGGCAGCAGCGCGATGATGGTGGTAAAGGTCGTCATCAGGCAGGGGCGAATTCTCCGCAGGCCGGCCTCGACGGTTGCGTTGCGGATGTCCTGAACCGTCGTCAGCTTGCGGCGGGTGAAGACCTGATCGAGATAAGTCGCCATCACCACGCCATCGTCGACCGCGATGCCAAACAGGGCAATAAAACCGACCCAGACCGCCGTATTGAGTGCGACCGAATTGAACGCCAGAAAGATCATGCCGCCGGCGAACGCGACCGGGATGCCGGCGAATACGACCAAGCTGATCGGGAAGTGGCGAAACTGCCAGTAAATAATGCCAAAGTTGACGACAATCACCAGTGGAATCACCCACAGTAGTCGCTGGTTGGCTTCGATCTGATTCTCGAACGACCCCACGGCCGTTAGGTCGTAACCGGTTGGTAGTTCCAACTCTCCGTTTTCTCGTGCTTCACGTAGCGCCTGCTCGACGGATGCAATGGTCTCCAGGTCGCCCATCTGACCGGCGGGAGAGAACGAGACATGAGCAACCAGCCGAGCGCCTTCGCTACTGATGACGCCCGGTCCCCAGGTGGTTCTCATGTCCGCCAGCACGGACAGCGGCACCACTTCGCCGGAATGGGTGACGACCGGCAGTCGATTCAAGGCATCGAACTGCTCCCGCAGGTGCCGCTCGTAGCGAACCCGCACGGGATATCGTTCGCGGCCTTCGACGGTCCTGGTGACATTGCTGCCCCCCAGGGCGGTTTCGATCACCTCGTTGACCATCGCCGTCGACATGCCGTAGCGGGCCGCCGCTTCTCGATTGACGTCGAACTCCACGTAAGGCTTGCCGAGCACGATATCGGGGTTGACCGTGGCGGCATTGATTTGTGGTTGTTGTTTGAGCAACTCCGCGACCTGCAGCGAGGCGGTCGCCAGGCCGTCGAGGGTGTCTCCGTAAATCCGAATCGCCATCGGCGCCTTGATGCCGCTCTGCAGCATCACCACGCGACCTTCGATTGGCTGTAGCTCGGAGGCCTGGGTGATGCCCGGCAACGTCGCGACCGCGTTGATTTCATTCCAGATATCTTTCGAGGTGATCCCCTCGCGCCACTGATCCTTCGGCTTCAGCATGACGTAGGTTTCGATCATCGCGGCGGGCGCAGGATCGAGCGCGGACTCCACACGGCCGATCTTACCCAAGACATTCTCCACCTCGGGGATCTGCTTAATGCGGGTATCCTGCGTTTGCAGCACTTCCATCGCTTGCGAAAAGCTGGCCGCCGGATAAAGCGTCGGCATGTAGAACCAACTTCCTTCGTCCAGATCGATCCAGTCGGTCGATTTCAGGCCGGGCAGGATATGCTTGGCTTCGACATACCCCGGCATCGCGTTGAGGTCCGCGCCCAGGCCGCTCGCGACGCGTTCGACGGGCCGCAGTATAGTAGGCAGCCCCACCCACGACCCCAACCCTAATAGCACGATTGCCGTCGGCAGCAGCAAAAACGACGCCTTGTGGACCAGGAATAGCCGCAGTGTCGGTTCATACACCCAATGGATGAAGCGGCTGACGGGGTTTTCTTCGATCGGGCGCAACCGTTCGCCCAGCATCCAATAGCCCGCCAAGCCGGCGATCGGAGTAACGATCGCGGCCAGCATCCAACGGTTCATGCCGAAGGCCGGCGCGAACATGTCGCCCGCGATGACCGCCAACAGTCCGCACACGACCGCCAAGCCAATCGCCAGATAGAGCCGGGTCAGCGGCCTCAGGCGGGAGCTGGAAAGCAACAGCCGACTCAGCGCCGGTACGAGCGTCACGGCGACAATCAGCGCGGCCACCAGCGAGAATGTCTTGGTCCAGGCTAACGGCGCGAACAGCTTATAGTCGCGGCCGGTCAGCATGAACACGGGCAGAAAGCTGACCACGGTAGTCATCACGGCGGTCAGCACCGCCGGCGCCACTTCCTGACTGGCTTCCTGAATCACCTGCAGGCGCCGCTTCACCCCACCCGGCTTCCCCTCCTTCTCCCAATCGGCCAGGGCGCCGTAGATGTTTTCGGAAACGATGATTCCCATATCGACCATCGTCCCGATGGCGATCGCGATGCCTGCCAACGACATGATATTGGCGTCGATACCGAACACGTTCATGGCGATAAACGCCATCAACACCGCCACCGGCAAGGTAAACGCGACCACCACGCTGGCCCGCAGGTGGAGCAGGAACAACAGGATGACGACTGCCGTAATCACCACTTGTTGGGATAGCGCGGTGGTCAGCGTGGAGATCGTTTCGTTGATCAGGCCGGTACGATCGTAAATGATGCGGATCTTGACGCCTTCGAGGCTTGGCTCGAGTTGCTCGATCTTCTCCTTCACCCGATCGATCACTTCGCGCGGATTCTCGCCGAACCGCATCACGACCACGCCGCCGACCGCTTCGGTTCCGTTGAGATCGATCGCGCCGCGGCGGAACTCCGGTCCCAGTTGCACCCGGCCAAGATCGCGAATGCGCAGCGGAATGCCGTCGCGCGATTCGACGACGGTGTCTTCGATATCCTCGATTGCATCGGCCGGTTCCTGGCCGGCGCCGAGGAAGCCGCGCCCCCGCACGATGTACTCCATGCCGCCGACTTCGACCGTCTTCGCGCCGACGTCGATATTGGATTTGCGGATCGCGCTGGTCACGCGATCAAGCGGCACCTTGTGAAACCGCAGCTTGTCCGGATTGATCTCGATCTGGTACTGCCGCACGTAGCCGCCCACGCTGGCGACTTCGCTAACGCCGGGCACCGCTTGCAACTCGTACTTGACGACGTAATCTTGCAGGCTCCGCACCTCGGCCAGATTCATCTCCGGCGGCGGCTCCAGCACGTAGTAAAGCACCTGCCCCAGGCCCGTTGCGTCGGGGCCTAGCGTGGGCACGACGCCGTCGGGCAGGCTGGCCGCCGCCGAGGAAAGCTGTTCGGCCACGCGCGAACGCGCCCAGTAGAACTCCACGTTATCCTCGAACGTGACCTGGACGAAGCTGTACCCGAACATGCTTTTGCCGCGCACCGATTCCGCTCCCGGCACGGCCAGCAGCGACACCGAGAGCGGGTACGTAACCTGATCCTCGACGTCCTTGGGCGATCGTCCCGGCCAGGCGGTAAAGACGATCACCTGGTTCTCGCCGATATTGGGAATGGCGTCGATCGGCACGTTTTGCGTGCTGTACCAGCCAAAGCCGATGACCGCCATCGTCAACACGGCAACGATCAGCGGCTCCTTGATACAGAAGGCGGTCAGGGTGCGAAGCATCGGCTAAGCTCCCTTCTCGTTCGGTAGCCCAGCTTCGTCCTGCTGTTCTTGCTCGTCCGCCTCGGTGGGCGAGGACGCGGCGGGATCCAGTGTATGGACCAGTTCGCCGCACCGAAGCATCTCGCTGCCGAAGTACGGATTGATCAACCGGTCGTCGGCTTGCAGCCAGTCTCCTTCGCCCTGCGGGACCATGGGACAGAAGAAATGATAGTACGGCTGTTCGGCAGACTCGCCGCGAATGCGAGTAGCCAGATACAGCATGTCGTGGCTGATCGGCTTGAAGGCCACGCGGGCGGCTTTCAAGTCCATGTGATGCAAGTGCTCAGCTTGCTTGGCGATATTGCCAAGACGCTTGCGGTCCTCCTCAGTCAGGCCCTCGGTCGAAGTCAGTTCGCCGGCTAGCTTGGCCAACGCTTGGGCATCCGTGGCGGCCGGCTTCTTGTCCGCACCCAACGTCTGCTGAATTCGGAAGTAAGCCGCATAGAGTTCCTCCAGCTTTTGGCCTGCAGGATCACTCAGTTCGGCCATCGGGACGGAATCGAATTCCAGCGGGGTGTTGCGATACTTTGGGTGGCCGCCGCCGGTCGCCTTGGTCGGATCGAGCAGGCTCGGCTTGCCCTCCAACTGCATTTGCGAATCGATCAGAAAATTGCCGGCGGTGGCGACTTCCTCACCCGGTTCCACGCCCGACAGGACCACCACCTGATCGCGGAGAATCGGTCCCAGTTCGATATCGCGCAGCTCGAACCGGCCCGGTTCGGTTTCCACGTACACGACCGCATGATCCCCAGCCATCAACACCGCTGAACGGGGCACCGTAATGGCGAGCGGACGCTCGACCGGCGTGTCGCTGTATCCGTATCGAGAGGTGGGGACCAGCTTCATGCCGCAGATCGGGCAATCCCCCGGCTCGTCGCGAATTATCTGGGGGTGCATCGGGCTGATCCACTTGCCGGCCAGTCCTTCGTCGTAGACCTCGTTGCGCGGTCCGATCGGCACGGTAATGGTTGCTTGAGCGTAATCGCCGGGCCGCAGTTTCCCGTCGTCGTTGCGGAGTTCCACCCGTACGCCGACCGTTCGTGTCGCGGCCGACACGGTGGGGTCGATAAAGGCGACGCGTCCCGTTCTCTTCTCGCCGGGCAGCGACGGCAACTCCGCTTCCACCTGTTGCCCAAACCGCATCCGCGCCGCATCCTCGGGATAAAGCTCCAGCATCAGCCAGACCGTCGATAGCTCGGCGATGCGGTAGATCGGCTCTCCCGCGGTGATGTACTGGCCGTCCTGGACGAGCTTGTCCGTGACGGTTCCGCCGATCGGACTATAGATCGTCAGACGAGACTGCGCCTTGCCGGACGACTCCAACTCGGCAAGCTGCTCGTTCGTCATGCCCAATTCGATCAGCTTCTGCCGGCTGTTCGCCACCATTTTCTCTTGAACTTGCCGCACCGACGACAGCGTGGAGTCGGTCATTCGCTGAAAGGTGCTGGACGACTGAAGGTACTCCACCTGCGCCGAATACAGTTGAGGACTGTAGATCACCGCCAGATGATCCCCCTTGTCGACCACCACGCCCGTATAGTCGGCAAACAGCCGCTCGACGCGGCCGTCCACGTAGGCGGCGATGGTCGCCTGACGACTCTCGTCGATCTGAATGGCGCCGATCGTGCGAAGCTGCTTGGCAACCGGTTCCTCAAGCACGGTGGCGGTTTGGATATTGGCCAACCGCCGCTGGGCGGGTTCGATCGTGACGGCCGTCTCGTCCACGGTGCCGCCCCCGGCCGAAGCCGGAACGAGCGCCATCCCGCAGATCGGGCAGCGTCCCTCTCCCGGCTGGCGAATCTGAGGATGCATCGGGCAGGTATAGATCGACTCGGCGGCCGATTCGTCCGCGGCGGTCGAGCCGCCGCCGGTGCCGATCCAGCCGATTCGCTGGGCCACGCCGACCAGGAAGATCAGCAAGACGCCCACGGCTAGCACAAGCGCGGCGGTCATCAGGCGCGACGCCCACCATCGCCACGGTTTCGCCTGCGGATTGCCGGTTTCCGTGGCAGCCGCGTGGGTTGATGCGGAATGCGGTGTTTCTGGGACCATGATACTTGCCTCGAATTTAGAATCGAATTCAAAGAGCGGCCGACCGGGACTTAAGCCAGCATTGGACTGTGCCGGAAAGCGCCCCGGCCAGCCGCCCATGTTCTATCTATCTAGCGACACGGGAGTCCGTTTCGACGGATCTTTCCCGGTTGATTTCCAGCATGTTCAATGCAAAGAGATCGTAGCGCTGCGGCGGCTCGCGCCTGCATGAGCCGCCCGCGAGACAAACTAGATCAGATGCCAGCGGCTATGTTCGCCAGACGTCGTACAGAATCTGCGCGAAGTGATCGGGCCGAAAGACTGGAGAGTGCGTCCGTGCAAACGCCTGATGTGCGGAAACCTGCGACGACGAAGCGGTCGAGGTCGTGGCGATCACGATCCACTGAAAATCGTGCTGCTCCCGCTGCTCGGGAGAATTGGGGGGAGTCGCCGGCGGCGGCGCCTGATCGGCACAACCACAGGCCGACGCGCGTTCATTCGGCTCACTCGGCTGTTGGCCGCCATGGCCGCAGCAAGCACACGCCTCACTAGCGGCGTGCAGCTCGGATGCCGCACTGCAACAGTCGTCTTGGCCGCGCACGGAATCAGACGCATGGCACGCAGACGGACTGCAACGACACGCCAACAGTTGGGCGGGCGAGACGATCTGCGCTATCACAATCGTAGCGGTCAGGCAGAGAATCGACGTTTTGTTCTGATTCTTCAAGTTGCACCCACGAAAAGGTTGCCGCACAACCTCATCCTACTACTAGGACCGAGATGAGGCAACACAGTCCGCCGGTCACTCACTCCGGAACGGCTGCCCGCGGCAGGGGCAGGACGTCGTCGCCGGCTGCTTGTTGTAACCGGGCGATGGCGATCGACAGGTCGCCCACGGCCTGATGGTAGCCCAATTCCAGTGTCAACAGGCTGCGGTAGCCCCGAATCACCCGGTCGAACTCAACCTTGCCGGTCGAGTAGCTCTCTTGGTCGGCCGCCAGCGTCTGCCGGGCCTGCGGCAGGATCGTTTCATGGTAAAGCGTCGCGGTTTCGGCCGCGCGGCGCGCCTCGGCAACCAATTCCAGCACCATGGCGTCGTACCGCTGGTAGGCGGCATCCAGGGAATCGCGCGTGGCCTGATGCTTCCAGTTCGCTTCATTGCGGATCGCGTCGTACTTCTTGCGACCTAGCGGAAGGCTCAACTGAACGCCCAACGCCCAAGGATCCTCTCCCACGTTGACGATGGCCGATGGAGGCCGGTTGTCATCGGTGAAGAAGTAACTCGCCGACAACGTCAACTCCGGCCGGCGACTGAAGCGAGCCACCTCGACGCCCCACAGGCTGGCTTGCATTCTCAGGCGGATGGCCTCGATCTCGGGTTGATTGCCTAGGGCGATTTGCAGCAACTCCTCGGCAGAAAGCGGCGGAAGTTCAGCGGTCAATTCCGCCGGCACGATCACCGGCGTGTCGGCCGGACGAGCCGCCAGGCGATTCAGTTCGGCCTCGATCGCTGTTCGCTGACGGTAGTAGACCAGCAACCGCTCTTCCAGTTGGGAGAGTTCGAGCGTGCCGAGCAGTACGTCCCCTTGGGAAGCAGCGCCGGTTTCGAGCCGGGCGTTAGCCAACTCGATGAGCGATTGCAGCAATCGCTGATTCTCTTCCGCGATATGAATCTGTCGATCGATCACATGCAGTCGATACCAGGCGGAGCGGACGCCGGCGAATACCTTGAGCCGCTCGGCTTCATATTCGGCGCGAATCGCCAACGCCTCGAAACTGGCCCGCTGTTCTTCGGCATCGAGTTTCTTCAGCCAGGGGAGCATCTGGCTGACGTTCATGCTGGCTCGCTGCGAACCGGAGGCCGTTTCGATTGGATCGCCGAAGAAATTGGCGCCGACGCGGGGATCGGGCAGTTTGCCCACGTATTGCGAGCGGGCCGCCGCCGCCTGGTATTCACGATACAGCCGATTGATGGCCGGATTGCGATACAGGGCGATTCCTTCGAGTTCCGCCAGCGAGGACAGCGCCATCGGGGCCGGCACAACCTCCGACTGGATGCTCTCTTCCACGGCCGGGTTGTCTTGGAAGCTCGCCGGCACCACCGCGGACGTGGAGCGAGCTTGAGCCGCCTGTGGCGCCGCCGGGGGCCGAACCATGGCCGCCTGCCGCACGGATCGATCCGTAGCGCAGCCAACGGTCAACAACATCGGCAACAAAAGCCAGAGAATGCGTTTTGGACGGTCCGCCATCTACTCGACTCCTCTAAATCGAGACACTGCCAGCCGCGCCCCTCTTGCGAGCGGAGCGCGGCAGGTATCCCATTCCTATCAGCGGCACAGTCCATACTATTGATCGGATCGTTGAAACCGGCACCAGGTGCAAATCCGTTGAATCCGCACTTGGGGAGTGGATCGCCGCGCCAATCGTAAGGACTAGAGAAGGTTTGCGGCCTCGCCGCACACGGCCAACCAGGGAGTGGTTGTGCGTGAAAAGTCGCATAACCGGTGCGTCGGCCGCGAATCACCGGCTGACGCTCGTTTTCGACCACGTTCCATTACCGATTGCTCTAAGATCAACAAACCGGTACACTTGGGGATTCGTTTCGTCCTCTCCGGTTGGAACCGTGCGGCGCGGGCCGCGCACGGGGTGGATTGTCCTTGGTTCCCGACATGCCTCGTTCGGCCGCCGCGCTTGATTCGCGGTCGTTTGCGGCGGCGTGGGGACGCGTTTCCTTCTTTTGTAGGTTTTCATGGTCAACCGTAACTTAATCCGTAGTTTAGATACCGCCGACGACTGGCAAAGCGAATTCGAAGATGCGATCGGAGAACTCGACGACGATGGCATGACCGAACTGCTGACCGGCGGCGGCAGCGCGGCGGTCATCATCAATCAGATCGTGCCCGGAACCGTACTCCGCGTCGAAGACGACATGGTGCTCGTCGACGTCGGTCACAAGAGCGAAGGGGTCATCCCGATCCACGAGTGGGAAGAAGACGAAGACCCGCCCGTTCCCGGTCAAACGATTGACGTCCTGATCGAAGACATCGAGGGGGCCGCCGGCGGCGGCGACGATTCGATGATCGCCTTGAGCAAGCGCAAGGCGAAGAAGATTCAGGAATGGGACAAGGTGATGGGGTCCGTCCATGAAGAGGACATCGTCACCGGAACCGTAACCCGCAAGATCAAAGGGGGCCTGCTGGTCGACATCGGCGTCAACGTCTTCCTGCCCGCCAGCCAGGTCGACATTCGCCGTCCCAGCGACATTGGCGACTACATCGGCCGCACCATCCAATGCAAGGTGCTCAAGATCGACGACGCCCGCCGCAATATCGTGGTCAGCCGTCGCGCGCTGATCGAAGACGAGCGCGAGCGGGACAAGCGGATGCTGCTCGCCGAATTGGAAGTCGGCCAGTTGCGCAAGGGCGTTGTCAAGAACATCGCCGATTTCGGCGCGTTCGTCGACCTCGGCGGTCTCGACGGCCTGCTGCACATTACCGACATGAGCTGGGGCCGCATCGGTCATCCCAGCGAAATGGTTTCGATCGATCAGGAAATCGAAGTGCAGATCCTCGACGTCGACCACGAGAAGGAAAAGGTCGCACTGGGGTTGAAGCAAAAGTTTGCCAGCCCCTGGGATTCCGTCGAAGAGAAGTATCCGGTCAACTCGACCATCAAGGGCTCGGTTGTCAACGTAATGAGCTACGGTGCGTTCGTGAAGCTCGAAGAAGGGATCGAGGGCCTGGTCCATATCAGCGAAATGAGCTGGACGCGGCGGATCAATCATCCCAGCGAGTTGGTGCAGATCGGCGACGAGATCGAAGTCGTCGTACTCGGCATCAACAAAGACAAACAAGAGATCTCGCTCGGCATGAAGCAAACCCAGGACAATCCCTGGGACAAGGTCGCCGACCGCTACCCGCCGGGGGCTTCGGTCCACGGCACGGTCCGCAACCTGACCAACTACGGCGCCTTTATCGAAATCGAGGAAGGCATCGACGGTCTGTTGCACGTCAGCGATATGTCGTGGACGCGCAAGATCAGCCATCCCAGTGAACTGCTCGAGAAGGGGCAGCAACTTGAGTGCCGGGTGCTGTCGGTCGATCAGGACCGTCGCCGAATCGCCTTGGGGTTCAAGCAATTGAGCGACGATCCGTGGGCCGAGGATATTCCGGGCAAGTACCAGCCGGGGCAGATCGTGACCGGCAAGGTCACGAAACTCACCAACTTCGGCGTGTTCGTCGGGCTGGAGAACGGGCTGGAAGGCCTGTTGCACATCTCCGAGCTGGCCGATCACAAGGTGGAGAACCCCGAAGAGATCGTCAAAGAGGGAGACGAGATCGAGGTGAAGATCCTGCGAGTCGACATCGACGAGCGCAAGATCGGCCTGTCGCGCAAGCGGGTGGAATGGGCCGAGGAAGATTCGCTGGACGAAGCCTCTGCGGAAACCTCGGCTTCCAAGGGCGGTGCCGAACTGAAGGGGGGCATCGGCGACGATTCCGGGCCGCTCATCAAGACCAGTCCGGCTAAGAAAAAGAAGCAGGCGGCCGAGGAACCGGCGCCGGAACAGCCCCAGGCCGAGGCCGCCGAATCGGCGGAAGAGGCGCCGCCGGCGGAAGAGCCAGAGGCGGAAGAGCCGAAGTCCGAGGAAACGGTATCCGTGGAAGCTGTGGCCGAGGAGTCGGAAACTGAGGAGCCGAAGCCGGAAGCGTAGGCGTCGTCCCTGCAATCGCAACATTCCGCACGACCTCGCCGGGCCAACCGGTGAGGTCGTTTTTTTTGGCGCTTCCCGCGCCGCGTGCAAATTCGGATTACGTGCGCCAACTTCTCGCGTGGTGCAGATTATTGGTGGCGCGCGACGATACCTTGTTTCGTAAGCTATTGGGCAAGCAGCGTTACGAGCGGGACCACGGAGATGGTGCGTATCGAACGCGGCCCGCTGAATTCCGGCTGAATTCAGCCAACGAGTCAACATTCCTCCGACACGCGACGGCATGAGGCCGTCGGACGTTGATCGGCGGCTTTCAGGCACATATAGGAAGCGGGTTCGGAACCTTGACGGAGCGGCCGACCTGCCTGGCGATGATCAATCAAACACATGACCAACACGAAAGCCGCCGCGCCGCGCCGTCGCAACACCTCGAGTGTGCAGACGCCTCTAGAAACGTACTTGCGGGAGATTAACGAAACCGCGCTACTGAAGCCGGAAGAGGAAACCGAACTGGCGATTCGCATTGGCGAGGGGGACGTCGCCGCACGCGATCGCATGGTCCGGGCCAACCTGCGGCTGGTGGTCAACATCGCCCGCGGCTACACCGGCAAGGGTCTGGGCCTGCAAGACCTGATCGAGGAAGGCAATCTCGGTTTGCTCCGCGCCGTCGAAGGTTTCGATCCGGCAATGGGCACGCGATTTTCAACCTACGCCAGCTACTGGATCAAGCAGTCGATCAAGCGCGCCCTGATCAACTCGGCCAAGACCATTCGAATCCCGGCCTATATGGTCGAGCTGCTTTCCAAGTGGCGGCGCGCCAGCGCCCGGCTCACCGAGGAACTGGGCCGCACCCCGACTCCGGAAGAAATCGCCCGCGTGCTTGGCTTGCCGAAGAAGAAGCTGCCAATCATCAAGAAGGCGATTCGCATCTACAGCAGCACGCCCCAGACCGACCAGTCGGAAGCGGGCTGGTCGCTGGGCGAGATGGTCGAGGATGAGCGGATGAAAAGTCCCGACGTGGAACTGCTCGAAAGCGACAGCCTCCGCCACGTCATGGCGATGCTCGAAACGATGGACCAGCGCGAAGCGACCGTACTGCGGATGCGATTCGGACTGAACGACCACGAACCGCGAACGCTCAAGGAGATCGGCGAAACGCTCGGCCTGACCCGCGAACGGGTACGGCAGATCGAGACCGAGGCGCTGGGCAAAATGGCCGCCAGCCTGCAAGAACCCCGCGGCAAGCATTAGAATCAACTGAAAGCCGGTATGTCCGACAAAACAGAGCTCGATCTGCGCCAATACATTCGCACGATTCCCGACTTTCCCAAGCCGGGCATTCAGTTTCGGGATATTACGCCTCTGTTGGCCTCGCCCGAGGCGCTGCGCGAATCGGTTCGCCAACTGGCCGATCGATTCCGCGGCCGGCCGATCGATCTGGTCGCCGCGGCCGAGGCGCGGGGATTCATCTTCGCCACGCCGCTGGCGATCGAACTGGGCGCAGGGTTCATACCGATTCGCAAGCCGGGCAAACTGCCGTTCGACACGCACGCCTTCCATTACGAACTGGAGTACGGCACCGACTCGCTGGAGGTCCACATCGACGGCGCCGCCGCGGGGCAGAACGTGCTGGTCGTAGACGATCTGCTCGCTACCGGCGGCACGATCGACGCCTGCTGCAAGTTGGTCGAACAATCGGGCGCCCACGTAGCGGCCTGCGCGTTCTTGATCGAGTTGAGCGATCTCAAAGGGGCCGAGCGGATCCAGCAATACGACGTAGTGAGCCTGATCAAGTATTAACGTGCTGCGAGGTTCCGCCAGATGGATTGAGCAAAGAAGGAGGCTGCCGTCAGTCGAGGCTCGTTTACGAGCCTTCTCCGCGAAGCGGTATTAGCCCCGTGCTTCAGCACGGGGTCGCGAAGCGATACGAGATTGTGTTGCAGCCCCGTTCAACGGGGCTTCTCGCTGGAACGGCTTCAGCCCTATGACGTGGACCAAACCGATCCGGCAATTCCTGCTGAAATTTCAATATGCATCTGATACCAGGGAATGGAAGTGCTCCCGGAAAGGGCTAAAGCCAGTACAGCGGGAAGCCCCGTAAAACGGGGCTAGCGGACATCTCGCTGCCTCGGTACCCCGTGCTAAAGCACGGGGCTAATACCGCTTCGCGGGAAAGGGTCGTGAACGACCCTGGCTGGCACAACTTGGTGTGGCAGGAACAAAACCTGGTTGAAGCAAATGGCTTCAAACCGTCGCTTTTGCGCAGCCTAGTCCCATCCTACGTATAACGAGAAGGGCGGCCTGCAGCGGGCCGTGCAATTTAGATGACGACCATTCGAATCTGCGTCGCGATGCTTGCTTTCACTGCCGCGTCGCTATCCGCCGGCGCGCTACACGCGGGACCGCCCTTGTATCTCATCGTGCCGCCCGACGCCGCCGCGCCGCGAACGGCCGGCTATGCCGTCCCCGTCGCCAAGCAAGGCTATGCTTGGGGTTACTTCGGCGCGCAACCGCGCCCCCAGGTTTACAGTCAACGCGGCTACTACGGAAACTACCATTGGCGAACCACCATCGAACCGTTTCGCCAGTAGCTGAATTCGCGAAGAATTCAGAAGCGTGTAGCTGAATTCGCGAAGAATTCAGAAGCGTGCCGGTTCGCCCCGATTCAAAACTCGGCGTGAACCTCGCTGCGCTGAACGCTCGGCGAGTTCGGCTACTTAGCGGCTTACGCCGATGAAGAAGTGGAAGTTCTGGATGTCGTCGCCGGGGGCGTGAGCGATCGGTACGCCGATGCCGACGGCCAGCGGTACGGGACCGAGCGCGGGAATGGCGACGCGCAACTCGAAGCCGGGCGTGACGCGGAAGTCGTTTGCCGAGAAGTCGTCGATCCGCGGTTCGACGGTACCGGCGTCGACGAAGAACGAGCCTTGCACCATGTCGTTGGCCGTGATCGGAAAGCGGTACTCGACGCTGGTCAGCAACTGGAACTCGCCGCCGACGCGAACTCCCATGTCCAACGGCGACGCTCCGCGGAAGTCGAAACCGCGGATGGTCGAGAAGCCGCCGGCAAAAAAGTTCTCGTACAACGGCGTATCGGTACCCGACCAGCCCACCCGACCGCTGAGGCCCAGCACATGTCGGCCGGACCGGTCCGGGCGTTGACGCATCACAAAGTAGCGGCGGGCGTCGAGTTCGATCCGCGGATAGGTGAAATCTCCCATGCCTTGTTCAAAGGCAACCTCAAAGTACGAACCGGCCGAAGGCATGTAGGTGTTGTCTCGCGTGTCGTGCGTCATTTGCACCCGCACGCTGTACAGTGTGTTTTCACCGACTACCCGCGCCAGTTCGTTGGGCGTCGGCACGGCGGGATCCGAAATATCGATCTGCTCGCCACGGAAGGCCACCGTGCCGGCCAGGTCGGGACGGAAGAAGTAGCCCAGGCTCACGCGACCGCCCAGGCGTTCTTCGTCCCAGTCGCGATAGTTGCGTGTGTAGTAAAAGCCGCTTAAGCCGAAGCTGACCGGCGAATCGAACAAGTAGGGTTCGGAAAAGCTCACCAGGTAGCGCTGCAACTCGGTACCAGGAACCGCTTCCAGGCGCAGCCGCTGTCCGGCACCGCGGAACGCCGACCCGTTGAGCACTTCCCGCCAACTGCCGGGAACGCGGGTAATGTCGAAGTTCTGCTCCTCGATCAGGATGTTGCCCACCAGGCCGGCGTCGGAATTCACACCGGCGCCGATCATGAACCGGCCGGTCGTCGTCTCCTGCACCGTGGCGATGATATCGACCTCCGGCTCGGGATTAACAAAACCGTCTTGAGGCAGCCAGCCGGCCGGGGGGGGCGCGAACATCCCGCCCGGTCCGAGGTATCCGGGCGGTGGGGGATAGTTCGGGCCGACGTTGAGCGCCTCTGCCGGCAGCGCCTCGGGGGCGTAGCTGGGCACGGGGACATATTGCGGCTGGGTCTGGTACTGGACCTGTTGGCCCTCGATGCGGACATTTGCCGGACTAGCAGCCGCGCCGGAGGGAGCGTTGGAAGGAGGCAAGTTGCCCAACGCCGAACCGCCGTAGTTAACCGGGCTGTTTGCACCGCTGGCCCCATTCGAGTAGGGATCGGGGTAGGCGTTGTAGCCGCTCGGCGATTGGCCGCGTACGACCAAATCGTTCTCTGACGTGTGGGCGTCGCGGGGCTGCGAATGTTGCCACTCGGCGTGCCGAGAGAACTGATACTCTCCGCCGCCGCGCCAAGGAGCGCAGCAGCCGGACAGTCCGAGCAGACTCGGCAGCAGCAGTAGCGCGAGGATGTTCCGTAGAGCTTTTGTCACGGATGTCTCCCCGCGGCGTCTGGAGTCGATCGGTCGATGAATCGCGCCGCGTTCGGCATGTCGGCGGCTGGCGTCAGCATC
>JBGTJT010000032.1:0-3814 GCA_041744995.1 Pirellulales bacterium
CAAACCGGGGGGCGACCCGCTCGGCGGCGCAGCGACCGGGCGAGTGGCCGCCGGCGGGGTGTTGATCTTGCATCGCGGCGTGTCGTTCGCCGAAATTCGCGACGGCACCACCAATACGCTGGCGATCGGCGAACAGTCGGACTGGTGCCGCAACGCCACGGGCGAGCTGATGGAATGCCGCAGCGACTGCGATCATGGCTTTGCGATGGGCCCCGGCAACGACGGCTGGGAGCGGCATTTCAATCTCACCATCGCGTTGCACCGCGTCAACGACAAGTCGTCGACCGCCCTCGGCGTGGCCGGCAATTGCGGGCCGAACCGTCCGCTGCAGTCGGCGCATCCCGGCGGCGCGCAAGGTGCGCTGGCCGACGGTTCGGTGCAGTTTCTCAGCGAGTCGCTCGACATTCAAACCATCTATGACTTGGCCAACCGGGACGATGGAAATGTGGTTCAAAACGCTTGGTAGCCTCGTCTTGGCGGCGGTCTGCTGCGCAGCTATGGGTTGCGGCCGTGGCGAGCCACAGGGAAAGGTCTATGGCAAGGTGACCCTAGCCGGCGAACCGGTACCCGCCGGGCTGGTGATCTTCAGCAACGCCGAGCGCGGCGTCCACATGACCGCGCCGTTGCAGCCCGACGGCGGATATGAACTGCAAACGGCTCAAGGCTTCGGCCTGCCGCTGGGGGATTACCGCGTGGCGGTTAATCCCCCCTTGATGGAACCGGCCATGCCCGGCGCCCCGCCGCCGCCGGCAGTTACCGCGGTCCCGATTCCGGCCATGTACCGGCGGGTGGAGACCAGCGGCCTAAGTTTGTCGGTCGGCCCCGGCGACAATCCCTTCGATATCGTCCTGTCGCCGGCGCCGTGAGCGCGGCACCCCCGGCCCTGGGCTGTTCACGCGAATGTTTACGGGTCTCTCCCGGTGATTTTCTCTGCATCGCTTGAGTCCGGCGGTCGGTCCGACTAGCCTGGAAGGGACGGGCGCTTTTGCCCGTTTGCTGTAAGCAACGCCCGAGTCATCCCCCTTGAGGAGTCATCCGATGCGCCACGTTCGTCTTATTGCCATAGTGTTAACCGCCGTCACCAGCGGTGCGGTTGTCGCATCGCAAGCCGAGGCGCAGTATCCGTATGGCGGCGGCTGCGGATTCTACTTGAATCGCAACGGGTATTCCGACATGGCGCTGCCGTACTTCGCGCAGTTTCCGCCGGTTTACTACAGCCACCCGGTGCCGCGGCCGTACGGCTGGAGTCCTTATGCCTATCCGCCCACCGTGCTGACGCCCCACTTCGAGCAAGTCGAGCCGGCCGACGTCCACAACCCGTACGTCGATCCGCCTGCAGCGGAAGAACTGCCGGCGGCCCCTGAGCCGGAAACGACCATCCTGCCGGAACGGTCCGCGCGGCGTCCACTGATGATAATCAATCCCTACGTGGCCCAGGAAGAGTTGGTTGAAATCAGCGCTGAATCGGGCAGCTAGCCGTATTCCGTAGCTCCAGATTTTAACGAAGGACATATCTGATTGATGGCACATCGCTAGCTGTCAGCGATCAGCTATCGGCAAGGAACAACGCCGTCCCTGGTTGCTGACGGCTGATCGCTGACAGCTCGCGTTGCCACCATAGAAGTTGTCGAGCGTGGTTCGGATGCAAGTGGGAACGACCTTACCCCGCGGCGGCGATCGTTTGCGGTCGCAGGTCGTTGCGGTCGAGCACGCGCAGGAAACGTCCGCCGCTTTCGTACCAACCTTCCTTGGTGAAGCGGCACCAGGTGAGGTCCAGCAGCACGTCCATCTCGTGGCCCGACGGCGCGCTGAGCGTGGCGACCACGCGCCGCGGCGCGATGGGGTGCGGGTGAAAAAATCCCAGTCCTCCCTCGCTCAGATGCTTGCCCACGACCACTAACGGCTCGCCCGTGATCGTGACCCCGTCGGGGGCGACCGGGGTCAGGCGGAGCAAGTGAGCGAAGGGAAAGCGTCGATCGCGACGGCGGTCGAGAATCTTCCCTTCCGTATACATCTGGGCCAGCATGCCGCGGATGAATCCGCGCAAGGTGTCGCCGGTGGAGGTCTTGGCATTGAGCATTGCCGCCGCGGGGGGCGCGCATACATCCAGAGTTGTCGTCATGGTTGCCTCTTCAATTCGCAGAGTCGGGCAAGACCGATCCCTTCGTCCCGTGGGCGCAGCGTCGGTCGGAGTATTGGTTCTATGAGGAAGGCGCGCAACGCAGCATGAATCCGGCGAGGGAACTGCGCGCGCTATGTCTTCGCGAATACGAAGCGTCGATATAGTTATCTACGTCACGAATCGGGGCGCGTCAAATGGCGACTTTCGGGGGGAAATTCTAAATCCGAAGCACCAAATCCTAAATTCAAATGACCAAACCGCGCCAGATCAAGCTGTTTTGGTCATTCCTTGCCGTGGTGTCGTGTGCTGGTCGCGTTCTCCTTACCGCGAAGCGGTTACACTTCCCAGCCCAGGGTCGTGGCGAAGCCGCGCACCCTGGGACGCGGTTTCGAGAAGCCACCGTTTACACCGAAGGTGTTATACTAGGGGGCCACCCGAATCCCGCCGCGTGTTGTAGAACGCCTTCAGCGTTCCGGCAGACTTCGGCCCGCCACCCAGGGTGCGCGGCTGCGCCGCGACCCTTAGGCTGGGGAGTACAACGCCTTCGGCGTACTTTGTTGGAGTACGATGGTGTACTGGTGACGGCGGCGGTGTGGCGCGCCCTCGCTTGGCACGTTTTCGGCTGCCAGTGCGGAGGTGCTAACTTGGCTTGCAATGCCTCGTCACAAGCTTCGGCACAGTTGCGAAGCGGTTCCGACGGCTTCATAATGGACAACCTACCAGCCGTTCGCACTGTCAACGAGCGATCGCTCGCTGAGTGGCACCCGAAAAAGTGCAAGGGCGGGGCAAAGTTTAACTGCCACGCCGCCGGACTGATTTCCAATACCGGAGTTGCCCCATGTCGCGTCGCCTTGTGATGCTGTTTGCTTTGCTGGTCGTTCTGCTGCCGTTGGCTGGGCCGTTGGCCGCCGACGAAGCCGTTCGGCTGCGGGTGCTTACTTACAACATCCACCACGGCGAAGGGGCCGACGGCGAGTTCGATCTGCCGCGGTTGGCCAAGGTGATTACCGACGCCCGGCCCGATCTGGTCGCGCTGCAGGAAGTCGACAACCAGACCCGCCGCGCCGGCGGCGTCGACCAGGCGGCGAAGCTAGGCGAGCTGACCGGCCTGCACGCCCGCTTCGGCAAGGCGATGGACTACGACGGCGGCCAATATGGCGAGGCGATCCTCTCCCGGCTGCCGATCGTGGCAACCGCCAACCATCCGCTGCCCCACGACGCCGGGCGAGAACCGCGCGCCGCCTTGGCTGTGCAGGTTCAGTTGCCCGAGAGCGAAGAGAAAATCTGGTTCGTCGGCACGCATCTGGATCACCTGCGCGACAACAGCAGCCGCCTGGCGCAAGCCAAGGAGATCCGCCGGCTCTTCGCGCCGGCCGACGCCGCCGAGGCGCTGCCCAACATCCTGGCGGGCGATCTCAACGCTCAACCGCAGACGCCGGAGATCAAGCATTTGACCGAGGTCTGGCAAGTAGCAACCGATCCCGACGGCAACAACGCGACCTATCCTGCGGAAGACCCGACAGTGCGCATCGACTACGTGATGGCCTGGCCGGCGGACGGTTGGCGGGTGGTCTCGTGCGAAGTGCTGGATGAAAAGGTGGCCAGCGACCACCGGCCGTTGTTGGTGGTTTGGGAATGGGTTGGGGGAAAATCCTAACTCCGAAGCACCAAATCCTACACAAATTCGAAGGA
>JBGTJT010000033.1:0-4100 GCA_041744995.1 Pirellulales bacterium
GCCGGCCGAAGGGGTCTATGCCGGACGAGGATTCCTGCAAGGCCATCCCCACGCCGCGGCAATCCATGTTGGCACCAACCCGACCTTTGAACCAGCGCATGCGGCGATCAAGGTAGAAGTCCACCTGATCGACGCACAAGCCGAACTGTACGGCGCCCCGCTGGAAGTCGAGTTCCTCGACCGGTTGCGCGACAATCGGACATTCGCCTCGGTCGAAGAACTGAAACAGCAATTGAGCCAGGATATCGCAGACGCCAGGCGGATTGGCGGTGAGTCTCCCCGGGATTAAAGCGGCGTCCTTCGACGCGGCATAAGAATTGGTGTAGGTTAGGACAGAGTGTTGAGGTTTGAGGTTTGAGGGGGCAGCGCCTGAAACCTGAAACCTGAAACCTGAAACCTGAACCCTGAACCCTGAACCCTGAACCCTGAACCCTGAACCCTGAACCCTGAACCCTGAAACCTGAAACCTGAAACCTGAAACCTGAAACCATGACTATCGATTGGCAACGATTCGGGCAGATTGTCCAAACGCACCAACGGTTTCTGCTGACCAGCCATGTGCGACCCGACTGCGACGCCCTGGGGAGCGAACTAGGGTTGGCCTTGGGACTGGAATCGCTCGGCAAGCAGGTGCGGATCGTCAACAACCAGCCGACTCCGCCGAATATCGCATTCATCGACCCCGACCGGCGAATCGAGGCGTTCGGCGTGGACGTCGCGGCGGCCGACCTGGCCGACCGGGACTGCCTGATCATCCTCGATACGAGCGCCTGGATTCAGCTCGACAGCATGGAGCCGTTCGTCCGCGACAGCCGGGCCACGCGGTTGGTGATCGACCATCACGTGAGCGAGGACCAGCTCGACGCCGAACTGTTCAAGGACGTCGCCAGCGAATCGACCGGCCGGTTGATCGTGCAGGCGTTGACCGCGCTACAAGTGCCGCTCACGGCGGCCATGGCCACGCCGCTGTTTGCCGCCATGGCCACCGACAGCGGCTGGTTTCGCTTTCCCGCCTGCACCGCCGAGACCTACCGCGCGGCCGCTCAATTGATCGACGCCGGCGCCGTGCCGCAGGACATTTTCACCTCGCTCTATGAGCGCGAGTCGCTCGCCCGGGTGCAATTGCGCGGCCGGATTCTGGCCCGCACGGAGCTGCATTGCGACGGCCGCCTGGCCGCCACGGTGGCTTTGCGTGAAGACTTCGAGGAAACCGGCGCCGTCTCGGCCGATACGGAAGACGCGGTGAACTTCACGCTCCGCATCGACGGCGTAGCCGCGGCGGTGATCTTCTCCGAGCATGAACCGGGAAAATGCAAGGTGAGTTTTCGCAGTCGACCGCCGATCGACGTCAGCAAGGTGGCCGCCCAGTTCGGCGGCGGCGGCCATCAGCAAGCGGCCGGCGCTTCGCTGGAAGGGAGTTTCCAGCAATGGCGCGATAAAGTTCTTGACGCCATGCGCACGGCCATGGGATAATAAGAATTGACGGTAGTCGAGTGGAGCAAACCAGTTGCGACTTGCGCCAGCGAGTGTTCGACTGCCCAGTTGCCGGCGGCAAGCATCCCACCTTATGCTGATGCGAGAGCGTCGCGTCGGTTTTCCCGTTCCTATGTATTCCTTCCTGTCCGGAAGCCGGCTCGTGCAGTCGGCGATCCAGTTCGAGGTAAACATGGCAAGAAAGCAAAAGCAGCCCAAGCCGTTGGCCGCCCAGTCGCGGGCCGCGGCCGGCGCGGCCGATCCACCCCCTTCCCCGCGCAGGAACTTCATCGTGGAAATGTTCGCGCTGATGATTGGCGCGACGTTGGGGCTAGTTCCGCTGGCGGTGGGTCTGGCTACTTATTTGAATCCACTACGGTCCAAACGAGGCGCGGAGGCAAGCGACCAGGGCGACTTCGTTCGCGTCACCACGCTCGACGGCGTCCCGGCAGACGGCCGCCCCTATCGATTTCCCGTGATCAAGCAGCGACATGATGCCTGGAATGTTTACCCGGACAGTCGCGTCGGCAGCGTCTATCTGCGGCGGACCAGCGAAGACGAGCCGCCGGCCGCCTATTCGGCGACCTGTCCCCACCTGGGCTGCATGGTCGACTACAAGCCGCAGGACAACCAATTATTCTGCCCCTGCCACAACAGCGTGTTTTTGGTGGACGGCGCCCGGGTGAATCCCGCGAGTTCGCCCAGCCCGCGCGACATGGACGAACTGGCGGTTGAGATTCGCAACGACAACGAGGTGTGGGTCGATTATCAAAAGTTCCGCGGCGGCGTGGAAGCCAAGGAAGTCATTTAACGGGCCGTTCGTGGCGCCGCCCACCCGCGGTTATCGGCCGCCGAGAGGAATCGGGAAACACGCATGAAAGCATTTTACGACTGGGTCGACCACCGCACCGGCTATCGCGGCATCGCCAAGAACGCCCTGTACGAACACATCCCCGGCGGCGCTCGGTGGCGGTATGTGTTCGGCAGCACGCTGGTCTTCACTTTCATGGTGCAGGTGGTGACCGGTCTGTTTCTGTGGATGAACTACAGCCCCAGCACTCAAACGGCCTGGGAAAGCGTCTACTTCATTCAGAACCAGGTGCAGTTCGGCTGGTTGCTGCGCGGCATCCATCACTATGCCGCTCAGGCGATGGTCGTGCTGCTGGTGCTGCACTTGCTGCAAGTGGTGATCGACGGCGCCTATCGCGCCCCCCGCGAGATGAACTTCTGGATGGGCCTGATCCTGATGCAGATCGTGCTGGCGCTGGCCTTGACCGGCTACCTGCTGCCCTGGGACCAAAAAGGCTATTGGGCCACCCAGGTGGCCACCAAAATCGTCGGCGTCGTGCCCTGGATCGGCCCCTCGCTGCAGGAGTTGGTTGTCGGCGGCAAGGAGTATGGGCATCTCACGCTGACGCGGTTCTTCGCGCTGCATGCCGGGGTGCTGCCGCTGCTGTTGATCGTGTTCCTGGCAATCCACCTGGCGCTGTTCCGCCGCCACGGTATCAAGGCCGTCAAGACGGAATCGCGGGCGATGCAATACTTTTGGCCCGAGCAAGTGCTCAAGGACGCCGTCGCCTGCCTGGCCGTGCTGGTCGCGATCGTGGCGCTGTCGGTGTTCATGCGGACTGAACTAACCGCCCCGGCCGACCCGAGCGAAGCCTACAACGCCGCCCGGCCGGAATGGTACTTTCTGTTCCTGTTTCAGTTTCTCAAGTTCTTTCACGGCGAGACGGGCGAACTGATCGGCGCGATCGTGGTGCCGACCATCGTGTTGCTGGTACTGTTTCTGATGCCATTGATCGGCCGCTTCAAGGTGGGCCATTGGATGAACGTAGCCTACCTGGTATTCATTATCGCCGCCGCTGGCGTGCTGACCGCCCTGGCGGTCCGCGAGGACTACGTCGCCGCCTGGGTCGACGAGGCGGAATACGCCGACGTGGTCGAGGTTCAAGAGGCGATCGCGATCGATCTGCGCAAGAACGGGCCGCTGAGCAAGTACGCCGCCAAGCCGGTCGACGGGCAGATCGAAGCCTACTACGACGGCGACCAAGATCAAACCGCCGCCATGCTCGACCGGTTCGACGACTACGCGGCCTGGCGAAAATCGCACGAGCATCTGAAAACCATGCACGAGGCGGAGGCGGCCGGTCACCGGGCGGTGGAATTGGCCGAAGGCGGCGTGCCCGCCGAGGGCGCGCTTTCGCTGGTGCGGCGCGATCCGAAATCGCAAGGGCCAAAGCTGTTCCGCCAATATTGCGCAAGCTGCCACGATCACACCGACGCCGAGGGGCACGGCATCTCGGAACTTCGGCCGATCAACTATCCGCGCGACGCGCAGGGCAATGTCACCCGCGAACGGCATCAGCCCAACGGCGGGCCGAACTTGTATCGTTTCGGCAGCCGTCCGTGGATCGCCGGGCTGCTCGATCCGGAAAAGATCGCCGCGATCCATCTCGACAAGGAGCAGTGGCTCGTCGAGGACGCCCCGTACTATGGCAACACGGCCCACGACGGCGGCGACATGGTGGGGTTTGTCCAGGATACGCTCGGCGACCTGGATGAAGACGAGCAGCGCGAGTTGGCGCAGTTGGTCGCCGCGCTCAGCGCCGAGGCGCAACTGCCGT
>JBGTJT010000034.1:0-15848 GCA_041744995.1 Pirellulales bacterium
CACGACCGCCGCAGCCGATCAGGCCGATTTTGATCTTGTCGCTGCCGGCTGGACGCACGCCGACCTCGGCCATCGCCCGATTGGCGGCGAAGGTGGCGGCAACCGCGCCGGCGGCGGTCGTCTTAAGGAAGTTGCGACGTGCTTGCGTGGGATCGCTGCTCATGGTTAAGTGCCTTGTTAGGTGGTAATGGAAATGTTCTGGTGTCTTACTAAAGTCCTAATGTTTTGTTCATGTTGGCGGCGATTTCGGCGAGCCGCTGTTGGTTGCCGCCGCCGACTTCGGCGGTGGCCCAGCCGGTGTAGCCGATCTCGGCCAGGGCCTTGCGGACCTCGGCCCAATCGACGTCGCCGTCGCCAATTTTACAAAAGCCGTTCGCCTGTCCCCAGTCCTTCACATCCAGCTTGACGATGCGGCTGTCGAGGGCGCGAATCCACTCCTCGCTGGGACCGAATTTCCGCACGTTGCCGATGTCGAAATAAACGCCCACCCAGGGGCTGTTGATTTCGTCGATGTAATCCCGCAACTGCGCCGGTTGCTCGCAGAAGCCGTTCCACACGTTTTCGATCAGAATCCGCACCCCCAGCTTGCTGGCGGTCGGCAGCGATTTGCGGATCTCGACGATCGAGCGTTTCCAAACGTCGTCGTGCGTTTCGTCGTCGCCGCGGACCGCCCCGGGCACCAGCAGCACGGTGTCGCCGCCGTAGTAGTGGGCGTCTTGCAGCGCGGTCAGCAAACCTTGCAGGCCGGCGGCGCGGGTTGCCTCGTCCGGCGAGGAAAGCCGCTGATTCCAATGGATCGAGTCGACGACGCCGTGAATCGGCATCTCGGTCTCGCGGCTGGCGGCCAGACAGGCGTCGCGGTCGATCGAGTCGGGGCTGTTTAGCTCGATGCCGTCGTAGCCGAGTTCCTTCATCAATTGGAACTTTTCGAGTATCGAGCCGCCGGCGCCGATCATGCCCCACTTCACCGATTTGAAGATCACGCCCGCATTCGGGGCGGCGTCGGTGAACGCGTCATCCGCGGCACTGGCTTGATTCATGGTGTTGTCCAACAGATTGCCGCCGGCGAAGGCGGCCGAAGCGGCGGCGCAGGTCTGGAGAAATCGGCGACGGTTGGTTTCGGAAGGATTCATGCGGTGGCTGCTCTACCTATTACATGTCGCGAGCCGCCAAATTGTTACGGCAATTCCCGCCGACGAAACGGATCGCGAGGTGGGAACGTGGCGGGCAAACAACGGGTGGGAACTGGTGGACCAAGCCTTTATTGTCGCCCAAGGCAACCTATTTCGCAAGCTTTTATGTCGAATTACTGGATAGGTTGGGCCAATCCGGGATGGCCTCGCGAAACGGTTGCCCCCAACTGCGAGCCGCGGACAACTTGCGATATAATGTCGACACGGTTCGCAAAGGGGCTGGGGGACCGATCCAAACGTCCGGTGATCGAGGGGAGTGCGGTTGTGACGCGGCGGATTCGGTTTTACGGCAAAAAACGGGGGCATCGGCATACCGGAAGCGAACGCTTCGGCGTGGTGGGGGAAGCGATTTTTTTCACCGTGCTGCTGGCCGTCGGCATCGCCGGACTGATCGCCATGACGGTCAACTATATCGTGCCCGAATGGCGCGCCAATCGCTACTTTCGGCCGACCGAATGTACCGTGCTGGGAACCGAGGTCAAGGTGATTGCGGACCGCGATTCGGGGTCCGCCAGCGACAAAATCTGGTATCAGCCGCTAGTGTATATCGAGTACGAGGTCGACGGCGAGAGGTACCGCGCCAAGACCTACGACGCCGTCGGCCGCGGCTACAAGAGCCGCGAAAAGGCCGAACGATTGATCGAGCCGTTTCAGCCCGGCGATACGTTCGCCTGCTGGTACGACCCGTTCGACTATCGACGCGCCGTGCTGGTGAAAGGCTACAGTTGGTGGGTCTATCTGTTCTTTACCCTGCCGACGGCGTTTGTCCTGATCGGCACCGTCGGCCTGATCTGGACCGCGATCAGCAGCGGTACCTCGCTGGAGCGCCGGGCGGCGATCGTCAAGCGGGCCACCGGCGTCGACTGGCTGGAACCGGATGACCTGATCCAGCGAGACGCCTTTCCGGCGGTCCCGCGGCACGAGGAGATCGTCAACAGCCCCGGAACCGCGCTGGCCTATCGGCTGCCGATCGGCACGCAACCCGGCTGGAAACTGTTCTTTCTCGGTCTAGTTACCCTGTTTTGGAACGTGTTGGTGCTGGTTGGCTTGTTCATCGCGGTGCGCGGCAACATCACCGGCACCCGCGACTGGCTGCTGACGGCGCTGGTCGTTCCGTTCTTGCTGTTCGGCATATTCTTGGTGTTTGTCTTCTTTCGGCAACTGCTGGTCACCAGCGGCATCGGCATGACTCGCGTCGAAATCAGCGATCACCCGCTGCTGCCGGGCAAAACCTACGAGTTGCTGATTAGCCAGGAAGGCAAGTTGATCATCCATTCGCTGGTGGCGCGGCTGGTCTGCGAGGAAACGGCCACCTATCGGCAAGGGACGGACACACGTACCGAATCGCTCCGCGTGTGGGACCAGGAAGTGTATCGCGCCGAGCATATCGAGATTCAGCCCGACCGCGGTTTCCAGGAGCAAACACAGATGCGACTGCCCGAGGGGGCCATGCACTCGCTGGCAACCGAACATAACAGCGTGCAGTGGATGCTGCTGGTTCGCGGCGACCTGGAGCATTGGCCCGACTTCGAGCGCCGCTTTCCGATCATCGTCCATCCGCCGACTTCACCGCCGGAGGCGTCGGGATGAAAGAACCACGGGTGACATTGCGGTTGTTAAGCGACTCGCGGACGTATGTTCCGGGCGATCTGCTGCTGGCCGAGTACCGCTTCGATCTGCCCCAGCCCCACAACCTCAAGGCGATCGAAAGCTCCGTCCTGTGGTATACCGAGGGGAAGGGAGAGGAGGATCTGGGCGTCCACTTTTTTGAACGCAAGCTGCCGGAGGAACTCCACGAGCTGGACTGGCCCCGCTGCTTGCAATTCGAAACGGCCTTGCCCCGCAGTCCGCTGAGCTACGACGGCGTGATTGTCCGCGTCCATTGGTGCGCGCGTGTGCGGGTGTTTCTTAGCCGCGGCCGGCAACTGATCGCCGAGCAGCCGTTCAAGCTGGGCAACGTCCCGCCGGCGATCCTGGTGATGCACGACGGACAAGCGGCCGACACCGAGGCGGCCGACTTAGGATCGGCTAAAGAATAACTTCCGCATCTGCTTCGCCATGTTGCATGACGACTCCAGGGGCTTGTTTGAACAGAAGGCAACAGTGAAAACGGAGAATTGAAGTCTCTGTTTTCTTTGTACCCTTTGTTACCTGAATAAGGAGTTTGTCATGCACAATTTGTTCACGAAGGCTTCGGCTCTCACTCACGACGTTATCGGCGCGGCGATCGAAGTTCACAGGGATAAGGGGCCGGGGCTGCTGGAATCGATTTACGAGTGGTGTCTGTGCAGGGAGTTTGATCTGAGGGGATTCTCGCATCAAACTCAAAGCGCGGTTACGATCCACTACAAGCAGTTCCGCCGCGAAGAGGAACTCAAGTACGATATATTAGTTAATCAATGCTTGCTCGTGGAAGCCAAGGCGGTGGAGACAATCTTGCCAATCCACAAAGCCCAGTTGCTCAGCTACATGAAGTTGCTAGATATCCCGTTGGGGCTACTGATCAATTTTAATGAGATCAAACTGACCGATGGCGTAAGCCGACTGATTCTACCGGGAGCCAACCTGGAGTAAACAGAGTGGCAAGGAGGCAACAGAGAGTCAATTCCTCCGTTCTCTCTGTTACCTTCTGTTCAACACGTACTGTTCAACACGTACTTAGACTCGGCATGGCGTCAGGCGAAGCAACTGCCGAAGTAGTGTTTGAGCGATTCCTTGGCGGGCTAAAACAAGCGGCGTTGGAAATGCTTGGCCAGCGGATAGGCGCAGTGCCCCAGGTCGCGCAATCGATCGACGAACGCGACCGGGCCGTGCGTGCAATAGATCTCGCGCGGTTCGACTCGGCGAATCGCCTCCAGCAGATCGTCGTAGTCGGCGTGGTCCGACAGGGCGATTAAATAGTCGGCCCGCGACCGGGTGCGCTTCCACGGCGCCAGCGCCCAACCGCTGGTGACGATCGTGGCCTTTCGCTCGAACAGCGAAAGCAGCGCGCCGGCCCGGCTTCCTGGGGCCGCCACGACGGCGCCGCCGGCGACTTTGCCTTGGCGAATCGCGCGTTCATCAAGTCGTCGCACGTCTCCCAGCATCATCCCGCACGACTCGTATACCTGGCTGATTTCGTAAACGTCCGGCGACTGCCACACGCGCCGGCCGCTGGTGGTCAGCAGCTTGGTCACTTCTTGCGCCTTGCCGAGTGCGTACGCCTGAATCACCGGCGTCCGCTCTTCGCGGAGACATTCGTCAACGGCGGCCAGCAGTTGCTCGATCGATTCGGCCCGCGGGGGAAAGCGATAGTGCGGATCGCCATAAGTGCTCTCGATCACCAGGAGGTCCGCTCGCGGCAATTCGCAGGGGGCGGAGGTGAGCGACTCGCCCAGCTTGAAGTCGCCGGTGTACAGCAGCGACTGGCCGTCGTCCTCGACGTACAGCATGGCCGAGCCGAGGCAATGCCCGGCCGGATAAGCGGTCAGCCGCACGCCGCCCCACTCGATCGATTCGCGCAACGGCATCGAGCGGGTATCACGCTTGCCGAGCCGATGCTGATAAAGCTGCGAGGTCTCCGCCGTGCAAAGCGCAAAGGCGTGCCGCCCCATGTGATCAAAATGCGCGTGCGAGACGAACGCCCGCGGCTGACGCCGCCGCACGTCCACCGCCAAGTCGCAGGTCGTGATGCGAAGCCCGTTGTCGTAATGAAACACCGGCAGGTTCCGTCGCGGAGACTCTTCGTGCCGAGCACGTGGTGGGGGCTTCCCGCCGCCGCAGCTATCGTGGCGGGGGCGTCTCGCCCCCGCGGATCTGTCCAACAAGCAGGCAGCCCAAGCCACGGCGCGTTACTGTTTCGCCGCACCGACCTCCTCGCCGGTTTCCTCCGTCACGGTTTCGTCGGCAGCCTCTTCGGCGGCTTCTTCCTCGACCGCTTCGACTTCTAGCTGCTCGACAATCGGCGGCGGCAGTTCTTCGTCCGACAGGCCCGCCTCGACCCACTGCCGCAGCAGGGCCAGCCGGGTTTGCTTGAGTATGTTGTCGCGCGAGGTGCCTCTGGCGAAGCTTGTCGGCGAGGGGGCGGGCGTGATCGGTCCGGCGAACTCGATCGCGGCCAGCCATTTCAGGATGGCCACGGTATCGATCTGCCCCCCTTCGCCCGGCAGGCGCCGCGCCTCGGCTGTGACGTTCTCTTGGCCGGCCGGTTCGACGCTGTCGGCTAAGTCGACGGCGAACACCTTGGCTGCCGGCACGGCCTCCAATTGACTCATGTCGCCGCCGCTCTGGTGCCACTGCCAGGTATCGACGACCAGGCCCACGTTGTCGCAGCCGCAGGCGTCGACCAATTTGGTCAACTCGTCGAACGTATGCAGGAACTGGTAGGCGTAACCTTCGCGGGCGGCGGCCGTGCCGTTAAAGTTCAGCGCCAACCGAATGCCGTGCTCGCCGAGTATCTTCGCCATGTCGGCAATTCGCTTGCGAAACGACTCGAATTGTTCCTGGTAGGGGCGCGTATCGTTGGCTGGCGGTATCGTCAGCCGGCAGATGGTGGCGCCGATCTGGCTCGCCGCGCCGGCCAGCCGCATCAGGCGACCTTTTTCGGTGGCGAACGCCTCGTCGTTGCCGGCGACGTCGATCGGCAGTTCAAACGCGCCCAGTTGCAACTTGGCGCTGGCAATCAAGCGGCCCACATGCTCCAAGCTGCCGTGCTTGAGTTGGGCCTCGAAATCGCGCAAGTCGATAGTAAACCCGTCGAAACCGAACGACAGGGTCAGTTCAATCAATTCACTTTGTCGGACGGCAACCACCCCTAGTTGGGTGGGATCAAGATTTTTGAGCATGGCAAAGCCTCCCTGCGATCGTCCCCTTGCGGCGACAAACGCGCGAATGGTCTCACGGACAGCGCCATCCGTGTCAACCGTCTGTTCATGTAGACTACCGGCAGAAAGGCCGTCAGTACGCTCGAATGTCAGACGCATGCCAGCGGAGGGGAGACGGACGTGCAAGCACGAACAGTCCCGGCTCGGCACGCAGAATACCGCCTCAGGCGGCCTCTTCTATCGGCGCTTTCTGCCCCGGAAGCAAACGAGCATTATGACGGATCGCCGCCATTTATCAAAGCCCCCGGAATGGAAGGAAGAAACATGCCACATCCAACATGCAACATGCAACATGCAACATGCAACATGCCAAATGCCTACCTTCCCAACAGAGCGTCGACCGCCGCGCCGACGTCGGGCTGCCGCATCAGCGTCTCCCCCACCAGGATTGCGTCGACGCCGGCGGCATGCAGCCGTTGCACGTCCGCTGCCGTGCGGATGCCGCTTTCTCCCACCACCACGCACTCGTCGGGTATCTGCCGGCGCAGCCGGATCGTATGCTCCAGGTCGGTCGTGAAGCTGCGTAGATCGCGGTTGTTGACGCCGATCAACGTCGCCCCGGCGTCGAGCACCCGGGCCAGGTTCTGCGGTTCGTACAGTTCGACCAGCGGGGTCATGCCCAACTCGACCGTCTCATTGAAGAGCTTTCGCAAGTTGCAGTCGTCGAGACACTCGGCGATCAGCAGCACGGCGTCGGCGCCGGCCGCCCGGGCTTCGAGCAATTGATAGCCGTCGAGGACGAAATCCTTCCGCAGCAGCGGGATCGCGGCTTCGGCGCGGATACGGGCCTGGTACTCCAACTTACCCTGGAAAAACGACTCATCGGTCAGCACGCTGATGCAAGCGGCTCCATGGGCCTCGTAGATGCGGGCGATTTCGACCGGGTCGAAATCGTCGCGAATCACACCGGCCGAGGGACTCGCCTTTTTCACCTCGGCGATCAGGCTCACTCCCTCAGGCAGCGCCAACGCATTGAAGAAATCCAGCGGGGCGGGAGCGTCGCGCAGCATCGCCCGCAATTCGGCCGCGGCGACGCGCTGCTTGGCGGCGGCGATCTCTTGAACCTTGTGGGCAACGATTTTTTGCAGCACGTCCGCCATCGATCATTTCCAGAGGATCTATTCCAACCCAATCCAACCGAGTTGCAACGCCCCTTCGCGCCCAACATTGACAGGATAACAAGAATCACGGCGACGGGTCAGGATGCTAGCCCCGATTGAGCGCGAAAGTCAAATGCAGCCTTGAGCCTTGCTCAATCGCATCCGTCTTGCTCGCGGTGCGGACTGCCTCGTAGGTATGCTGCAACTTCGGCTTGCCAGTCTCGGCGAGCAGCACTTTCCGCGGCAGCCGGGTCGAGTGCAGCCGAGCCAGAATGATCACGTAACTGGTCGCGGCGGGGCGGATGGGGGTTTCATCGCGGATTTCTCGATAGAATAGACCGTAGGATGGGACCATTGTCCCAGGGCTTTAAGGGTGGGAATGGGATCAGGATTTTGAACAGTCCGTCATGCCGCTAGGCGGCACCCGGTTTGATGAAAATTTTCGGGGCAGGAGGGAACAGAGAAAACAAAGAAGAGAATTCTCAGTTGTCTCTTTTCCCTCAGTTCGCTCAAGCAAAGTGATCCTAGTTACGTCCGACACCGGATGCCGGTATAGCGGGTTTCATGTAATTTGTTCTGGGTTGGTTCGTCGTGTCAGACTGCATCCACGCCTGGCGCGAACCCGAAAGGCATTCCTTTTGCAATTTTAATCGACTTTTCAGGCAACAGAGCGGGGCAGAGTCAACAGAGCATGCATTTCTCCGTTTTCTTCGTTTCCTCCTGTTCCACCGGCCCTGGTAGACCCTTAAAGCCCTGGGACAATGGTCCCATCCTACTTCGAGGGAAGTGCTAGCTCGCTCCGTCGTGTTGATGGCAATAATTACTGAAAACGGCCGCTTGTGAACAGATCAGTGTGGGTGGGCGAGCTACGATTTGGTAGATTTCCGCCTCAATCTCAGGCGACCACCACGTACAGGAGCCACGCATCATGTGCGGCATCGTCGGTTATGTAGGCAATCGGACGGCAAGCGACTTTCTTATCGAAGGCCTGCGACGGCTGGAATATCGCGGCTACGACTCCTCCGGCATTGCCACCGCCACCGCGGCGGGCGAGCTGGGCGTGGTCAAAACCGCCGGTCGTATCGAGGATCTCGTCAGCCTGCTGGCAGAACATCCGCTGGCCGGCGGCACCGGCATCGGCCACACCCGCTGGGCCACGCACGGTGCGGCAACCGATATCAACGCCCATCCGCACGTCGGCCCCGGCGGCGAGGTGGCGATCGTTCACAACGGCGTAATCGAGAACTACCGCGCCATTCGCGACAGGCTATGCAAGCAGGGACACCAGTTTGCCAGCGAGACCGATAGCGAAATCATCGCCCACTTAATTAGCGTCGAACTCGATAAACCGCCTGCACCCCAAAGTCCGGCCCACGCCGGCGGCGCCTACGGCCGGCTGGTCGACGCGGTCCGCAACGCCCTGGCTCAGTTGCGCGGCACCTATGGCACGCTGGTGCTGTTTCGCGACCATCCGGAAGTGATCATCGCGGCCCGGCTCGGCAGCCCGATGGTGGTCGGTGTGGGCGACGGCGAGCACTTCATCGGCAGCGACGGCACGCCGATGGCGGGACACACCGATCAGTTCGTGTATCTGAACGACCACGAATTGGCCGTCATCACCGCCGACGATCTGCTGGTGCTGCATCGCGACCAAGGGCACGTGCAGCACAACGTGCAGACGATCGACGTCGTCCGCAACGACGTTGAATTGGAAGGCTTTCCGCACTACATGCTCAAAGAGATTTACGAACAGCCCGAAACGGTCCGCGCGGCGATGCGGGGCCGCCTTGACCGAGACAACGCCACCGCCGTGTTTGGCGGGCTGCGGTCGATTCCGGTCAATCAGCTCCGCTCGGTCAACCGGATCGTGCTCACTGGCTGCGGCACCAGTTGGCATGCGGCGCTGGTAGGCGAATATCTCATTGAGGAACTGGCTCGGGTACCGGTCGAGGTGGAGTACGCCAGCGAGTTGCGATATCGCAATCCGCCGATGGACTACAAGACGCTGGTGTTCGCCATCACCCAAAGCGGCGAAACGGCCGACACGCTGGCCGCGCTCCGCGAGGTGAAGCGCAAGGGGCACACGACGCTGTCGATCTGCAACGTGGTGGGCAGCACGATTGCGCAGGAAGCCGACGGCGGCATCTATCTGCACGCGGGTCCGGAGATCGGCGTGGCCTCGACCAAGGCGTTCACCTCGCAGTGTACGATTTTGTCGATGTTGGCGCTCTACCTGGGGCGACTGCATCATTTGAGCTTCGAGGCGGGCCTGAGGATCATCAAGGAACTGCAGCAATTGCCCGACAAGGTGCAACAAGCGCTCGACGCCGACCTGAAGATCCGCAAGATCGCCGAGAAGTACGCCGAGTGCGACAACTTCCTCTACCTGGGCCGGCAGTACAATTTTCCCACCGCGCTGGAAGGCGCGCTCAAGCTCAAGGAAATCAGCTACATCCATGCCGAGGGCTATCCGGCCGCGGAGATGAAGCACGGGCCGATCGCGCTGGTCGACGCGCACACGCCGAGCGTATTTCTAATCCCCAGCGGTTTCATTCACGAGAAAGTGCTGTCGAACCTGGAGGAGATCAAGGCCCGCGGCGGTCCGGTGATCGCGGTGGTGGGAGAAAGCAATGCGGCGGCGGTTCAGATCGCCGACGACGTCATCACCGTGCCCGACGTGCCGGACTACCTGCAACCGATCGTAATGAGCGTGCCGCTACAGTTGCTCAGCTACCACATCGCACTGCTCCGTGGCTGCGACGTGGACAAGCCGCGGAATCTGGCGAAGAGCGTGACGGTGGAGTAGGGGAGAATGCGGATTGCGGAATGCGGAATGCGGACGGTGCATTCTGGCGGCTTTCCGCTTTCCGCTTTCCACTTTCCGCTTCTCTACTCTTCCCGCACGATCTTTCCAAACAAACTCCCGCCCGCCGCTCCGACGTGCTCCCAGGTGCCGGCGTAGCGGTCGTCGTGGAAGAGGACGCGTGAGTTGAACGTTCCCAGCGGCGGGATGGCGACCTTGTCGAGCGTGACCACCGCCGTGTCGCCCGCCCACAATACCTTCAACGGCAGCGGCAGCGTGAGATCGTGCGTCTTGTATTGGATGCGAACGTTAAACCGCCAGGTGTCGGCGTTGATCTTGGCAACGCTCTTGATCGCGTACCGTTCCTCGGACAACTCGCCGTTCTCCTGGCCGTCGACGGTGAAATGGCCCACGAGCACGGCGCCGTCGAGCATCTGTTTGAAGGCTCGTTCGTGGTCATTCAACTCGGGCTTGTCGGCGGCTGGCGGCGGGTCGTTGGTCTGGCTCGGCGGATCCTCGGCCCGGACGGCCGGCACAACCAGCAGGGAGAAAATCGCTGCGGCAAAGAAGTTTCTTAGCATGAGGTCGCTCCTTAATATGCGTGACTCTCGCGGGACACCCGCAAGATACCATGTTCGCGCCGATTGATCGAGCGAGAACCGTGCGACCCGGCGGCAAACCGCGGCCTAGTGCTCTGGGACAACTAAGAATTCGGGTTGGGTGCCATGCCCACGACTGAGAACTATAGACCGGGTAAGCTCTCGATGGACTGTCGACTTTGCGAGTTGCCAGTCATGGGCATGCCCGCTCCGCGCTTCACATGCCCATGCTTCGTAAACTGCGCGTGGGCATGGCACCCTAACTTGAAGGTGGAACGAAGCACTAGGCTAATACGCTCCGCGGCAGGTGATGACGCTCCACGGAGTCAATGCCAGCAGCTTAATATCGGTCGAGAGATGTTGGTTTTGGGCATACCAGACGTCCATCCGCACCCAGTCCTCGAATCCGATCTCGGAACGGCCGCTCACCTGCCACAAGCAAGTCAGGCCGGGCTTGATCGCCAGACGGCGCAATTGCCACAACTCGTAGTGGACCACCTCTTTCGGCACGGGCGGGCGCGGCCCCACCAGCGACATGTGCCCCAGCAACACGTTGATTAGCTGGGGCATCTCGTCGATGCTCGTCTTGCGCAATACGCGGCCGATGCGTGTGATCCGCGGATCGCGGCGGGCCTTGAAGATCGGGCCGACTTGCTCGTTGGCAACCAGGTGCTGGAGCCGGTCGGCGTCCAATCGCATGGTGCGAAATTTGAGCATCGGAAACGTGCGGCCCAGATAGCCCACCCGACGCTGGATAAAAATCGGTCTGCCGCGGGTGGTAACCACAAGCACTGCCAGCGCGGCCAGCAACAATGGCGACAGCAACAACAGCAGCGCCGCGGCGCCGGCCAGATCGAACAATCTCTTGGCAATGCGGTAGCCGCGACTGCGATTGCCTTGTGGTGCGACAAGCAACTGGCCGTCGGTCAAGCGCCGCTGCAACTGGGCGGCAAGTTTGGCCGGCGGGTGTTTGCCGCCGACGGATCGCCGCGGTCGATCGACGCGCAGCATCTGGCGAAACGCCTGCTCCGGCGTCTTCCGGAATACGTCGGCTGCCGCTTCGCCCTGGTCGCGGCGGCTGGCATGGTCGTGGGTTGGATTGCTGTTCATCTGCGTGGTGGCCTGGAGAGTCGCGTCGTCGAACGTCGTGAAATCCGCGTAACGCTTACATGGCAAACAGAATGCCATCGCTCTGCTGGTTCGCATCGCCGCGCGTAACCTCTTCTCAATAGGCACGTTGCCGCCGAAATGCTCCCGGCAGGCTCCGTTCGAGGGCGTCGGCCTGCGTCAACGCGTGAGGCGATTCTGCCACGTCTGTGGTTTCTCCGCGGCACGGCGGTTATTCCGGGGGTGGAAGCAGCAGGCTGCAATTTTTGACCGTTTGCGCAAGCAAGCCGACTGGATGCGCAGTCGGCTGGCGTAGATCGATCACTCCCGACGTCCGTTGAAATCGAAGTGCGACGGAGTTGAATTGCCACGGATTGCGCCAAAGCGAATTGCTGCCAACCTCCCGCTCGGATAGAATCAATGGTTTAGCCTTCCTATTCGCCGCATTTGCCTGCTCACCCGCGGAGTTGCAATTTTATGCACGTTTTGGCCTTTCATTCGTTCTTTGCAATCGTGGCGGCCTGCTCACTGCTTTCCGGCGTCGCCGCGGGGGAAGAAATCAAATTGCCAGACAAGGTGGAGTTCAATCGCGACATCCGTCCGATTCTCTCGAACGCCTGCTTCACCTGCCACGGGCCGGATTCCAACACGCTCGAAGCCGATCTGCGGCTCGATCAGGAAGCGGAGGCCAAGGCGGATCGCGGCGGCTATTTTGCCGTCTCGCCGGGCAAGCCGGACGAGAGCGAGCTGATCTACCGCATTACGGCCGAGGACGAAGACGAGCGGATGCCGCCGCCCGACTCACTGCACAAGCTCTCGCCGCGACAGATCGCGCTGCTCACCAAATGGATAGAGCAGGGCGCCGCATATCAAGAGCATTGGTCGCTGATCGCCCCCAAGAAAGCCGACCCGCCGCAGCTAGAGCCGGTTCGCGTGCCAGGGGCGGGCGACTGGACCGCCCATCCGATCGACCGCTTCCTGTTGCGGCGGATGCGGATCGAGGGCGTCGAACCCTCGCCGCGGGCTGACGATCGGGTGCTGCTGCGCCGGCTCCACTTCGACATGACCGGCCTGCCACCGACGCCGGAGGAAGTCGCGGCGTTTATCAACGACGATGCTTCCAACGCCTACGAACAAGTGGTCGATCGACTGTTGGCCGACGAGGCGTATGGCGAGCGGATGGCGATCCATTGGCTCGACGTCGTCCGCTATGCCGACAGTTGCGGCATCCACGGCGACCAGCCGATTCCCGTCTCCCCCTATCGCGATTACGTGATCAACGCCTTCAACGACAACATGCCGTTCGACCGCTTCACCCGCGAGCAACTCGCCGGCGATTTGATCGAGAACGCCACACTCGACCAAAAGGTCGCCAGCGGATTCAATCGCTTGAACATGATGACGGCCGAAGGGGGCGCACAGCCCAAGGAATACCTGGCCAAGTACGCGTCGGATCGAGTACGGAATAACACCACGATTTTCCTTGGGGCGACGATGGGTTGCGCGGAGTGTCATGATCATAAATTCGATCCCTACTCAGCGAAGGATTTTTATAGCTTCGCCGCCTACTTCGCGGACATTCAAGAGCAGGGCGTGTACGGCGGCGCCAACTGGCAGCCGACGATCGACGTTCCCGATGCAGAATATGAACAACAGTCACAACAACTGGAGACCAGGATCGCCGAACTGCAGCGACAATTCGACGCCGGCACGCCCGAACTGGAGCAAGCTCAAGCAGCTTGGGAACAAGAGGTTTCCGCGCCAGCGGCGGCCTGGACTGTCGCCGAGGCCAAGCAACTTGGTTCCTCCGCGGGGACGGAACTGGAGTCGGCGGCCGATGGCGTGATCGCGGCCACCGGCGGCCAGGAGCGAGACACCTACACCGTTACGCTGCCGGTCGACGGCAAGGTCACCGCGGTGCGGCTGGAAGTGCTGGCCGACGCCTCCTTGCCGGGCGGAGGCCCGGGACTGGCGAACAACGGGAACTTCGTCTTAAGCGAACTGCAACTGTTCGCCGGCGACAGGCAGCTTGCGATCGATCGGGCGGTTGCCACCCATTCGCAAGCAAATTACGTGATCGCCAGCGCCATCGACGGCAACCCCGGCACCGGTTGGGCGATCCTGCCGCAGGCTGGCAAGTCAACCACTGCCATGTTCACATTGCGAGAGCCAGCACAGTTTGCCGCGGGCGAGGAACTCAAGATAGCGATGTCGTTTGAGTACGGCTCGCAACACAAGATCGGCCGATTCCGCCTGGCGACCAGCAGCCAGCCCGCGGAGGTTGCCTTGGGCGCCGATACCATTCCGCCAGAGGTGCGGCAATTGCTGGCTGTGCAGCGCGAGCAGCGCAACGAGCAGCAGCGCGCAGTGGTGGCGGCCTACTATCGCGGCATTGCACCGCAACTGAGCGGCATTCGTAAGGATCTGGAAGCCGCCCAAAAACAGCAACAAGAGCTAACCAAGCAAAACAGCCGCAAGTCGCTGGTTTCCGTTTCCGTGAAGCCGCGCGAGATGCGGGTGCTGCCGCGGGGCAACTGGCTGGACGACAGCGGTCCGGTCGTGCAGCCCGACACGCCCGACGTGCTGTTTAAGCTCGACGTCGGCGAGCGCCGTCAAACGCGGATGGACCTGGCCGAGTGGATGGTCGATCGGCGCAATCCCATGACGTCGCGGGCGTTTGTGAATCGCCTCTGGAAGCTCTACATGGGACGCGGGCTGGCGACACCGCTGGACGACTTGGGCAGCCAAGGCAACCTGCCAAGCCATCCGGAATTGCTCGACTGGCTGGCCGTGGAGTTCATCGACAGCGGTTGGGACGTCAAGCACATGGTGCGGCTGATCGTCACCAGCGAGGCGTATCGCCAAACCTCGATGCCTCGAGAGGAACTGCAAAAGGTCGATCCGTTCAATCAACTGCTGGCCCGCCAGGCCCGCTTCCGTCTGCCGGCGGAAGTGATTCGCGACAACGCGCTGGCAACCAGCGGACTGCTGGTCGAGAAGATTGGCGGCCCGAGCGTCTATCCGTATCAGCCGGCCGGATACTGGGGGCACTTGAACTTCCCCAAGCGGACCTATCAGCAGAGCCAAGGGGACGACCTCTACCGTCGCAGCGTCTACACGCACTGGCAGCGGCAGTATTTGCATCCGGCGATGCTGGCTTTCGACGCCTCGACGCGCGAGGAATGCACGGTCGAACGGCCGGTATCCAACACGCCGCTGCAAGCGCTGGTGCTGCTGAACGACCCGCAGTTCGTCGAGACGGCTCGCGTGCTGGCGGCCAAGATGCTTCGCGAAGCCGAGCCGTCCGCTGAATCGCGGGTGGAGTACCTGGTGAAGCAAGTGCTGATGCGCGCGCCATCGGAGGAAGAACGCAAGATTTTGATAACGATCCAGCAGAAGCATCAGCATGAATATGCCGAAAACGTCGACGGCGCCAAGAAGCTCGTCTCCACGGGCGCCGCGGCGGCGCCGCCAGACCTCGACCCGGCCGAATGGGCCGCCTGGACGAGCGTCGCGCGGATCATCTACAACCTGCAAGAAACCATCAACCGTTATTAGGAATTGCGATGAACTTTGACCGTCTGTTCGCCGAAGCAATTCAACGTCGCACCTTTTTGGGTCACAACCTGACCAGCATCGGCTCGCTGGCGCTGGCGTCGTTGCTGCAACCGAAACTGTTCGCCGCCGACGCAGCGGGCGAGTCGGCCGTGACGACCGACCGATGGCCCGGCGTGATCCATACGCCCCATCATCCCCAACGGATCAAACGGGTGATCCATCTCTACCAAGCGGGCGGTCCCTCGCACTTGGAGACGTTGGACCACAAGCCCAAGCTGGCCGAGATGAACGGCAAGCCGATGCCGGAGTCGCTGACGCAAGGCCAGCCGATCGCGCAGTTGCAAGGCAAGCAACTCACCTGCTTCGCCCCGCAGCATCCGTTTCAGAAGTACGGCGAAAGCGGGCAGGAAATGTGCTCGCTGTTTCCCCACCTCGGGGAGATCGCCGACGATCTCTGTATTGTCCGATCGCTCAAGACCGAGCAGATCAATCACGATCCGGCCCACACCTTCATGAACACCGGCACGTCGATCTCAGGCCGGCCTTCGATGGGGTCGTGGCTGTTATACGGCCTGGGCGCCGAGGCGGACGACCTGCCCGGCTACGTCGTGCTCTCCAGCGTCGGC
>JBGTJT010000035.1:0-3917 GCA_041744995.1 Pirellulales bacterium
GTCGGCGTCGATGCGGTTGGCCTCGGGGCGGTCCGCTCGGCTCGATTGCCGATAGGTTTGCGACAGCAGGATCACGCGGTGCATCTGCTTGATGCTCCAGTCGTGGGCCACAAATTCCGCCGCCAGCCAATCGAGCAACTCCGGATGCGACGGCGGCGACCCCATGTTGCCGAAATCGCTCGGCGTGTCGACGAGGCCCGTGCCGAAATGATAATGCCAGAGCCGATTGACCATTACCCGGGCGGTCAGCGGGTTGTCGCCGCTGGCGATCCAAGTGGCCACGGCGTGGCGGCGCTGTTGCTCGGGCGTATCCTCGGCCAACTCGAGTGAGCCAAGAATGGTGGGAATGTCGGCCGTCACCGTTTCGCGCGGCTGCTTGTGATCGCCGCGCAGCAAGCGGTGGGTTGGCCCCGGCGTGTTGAAGACGGCCGCGTACACTTGTCGCGAAACGGTCGGCGCGAGAACCCGCCGCTGCGACTTCAACTCGTTCAAGCGGTTTAGCAATCGCTCCGTTTGCTCGACCGACTCGCGGGTCAACACGTGCGACGCGTCGGCATTGGCGATTGGCTCGGCGTCGGCAACTGGCTCGGCGGACGGTTCATCCGAATAGGGCTGGCGGCTGGCGCTGCTGGCCACGGTGGTCCACTCGTCCGGCGACATGGCAACTTGAATCTGGTAGTGTGTCGCAAGCCGATCGGTGTACTGGCGATGGCGGTCGCGGCCCCAGACGACCCGCTGCACTTCGGTCGGTTCGGCCAATTCAATCTGCACCCAGCCGCTGCCGACTTCGTCGGAGATCCAGCTCCGCGAGTTGCCATACTCGCCGTCGTTGATTTGCTCCAGCTTATGCGTTACCTGATCGCTGAATTCTCCGGAACTGGTTGCCTTGCCGCCGTTGGAGGCCAGCGCTACGTTGACCTGCTCCGCTCCGTCGCCCGCGGCGAATACTTCCAACTCGTCGAGACACGGTTCGCGATTGTTGGTGTCGAGGATGACGAAGCGGACCAGCTTCGCCCGTATTGGTTCGAACCGCTCTTCGTTTTGATCGGCCCGCACGGCGGGGCGGACCGCGAACCGTGCAAGTTCCGTTTCGACTTCTTCGATGTCCCTGTCGATACTATCGAGACGCTGCTGGAGCATCTCTCCCATCTCGGTGCGAATCTCGCGTTCGCCGTGTTGCACGCCGGCGAACGTGGCTTGCAAGGCGAAATAATCTTTTTGCAAGATTGGGTCGAACTTGTGGTTGTGGCACCGCGCGCAACTGACGGTCAGGCCAAGAAAAGAGGCGCTGACGCCATTGACGAACTCATCCAACTCGTCCTGCCGAGCCTCGAGCATGGAGTCTTTATCTTGCCCAATCTGTCCCGGCAGCAAATCGGGAGCAGCGACGAGAAACCCAGTAGCCACGTCCTGGCCGACCTGGTCGCCAGCCAATTGTTCGTAGATGAACTTGTTGTAAGGTTTGTCGTCGTTGAACGCGGCGATCACGTAATCGCGATAGTGCCAGGCGTTGGGGCGCGGGGTGTTCACCTCGAAGCCGTCGGTGTCGGCGTAGCGCACGATGTCCAGCCAATGCTGGGCCCAGCGTTCGCCGTAGCGGGGACTGGCCAGCACCTGCTCGACCAGTTGGGGATACGCTTGGGGATCGTCGCTGGCGACGAACGCCTCGACCTGTTCCGGGGTGGGGGGCAGGCCGTGCATGTCGAGAAACAGCCGCCGAATTAAAGTGCGCCGGTCCGCAGGCGGGGAAGGTTCGAGCTGCTGCTCCTGAAGTTTGCGGAGAATGAATCGATCGACTTCGTTGATCGGCCAGTCGCCCGTCACTTCCGGCGGCGCCACAACGCGAACCGACTTGAGCGACCACAAGTCGGAATCGATCGTGCCCGCCTCCGCGCCGGCCGCCTCGTCGGGCCAGGCGGCGCCTTGGTCGATCCAGCGGCGAATGACGTCGATCTCGTTCGCCGTCAGCGGCTCGCCGTGATCCTCCGGAGGCATCACCACGTCGGCGGCATCGCCGTCGGCAATGTAACTGAATAAGGGGCTGTCGGCGCTGCTGCCCGGCACGATCGGCGGATCGCCGAAATCGGCCTCCGCGAGCGCCACTTGCTTGGAGTCAAGCCGATAGTTGCTCTCTTGCAACTTAGGCCCGTGGCAATCGTAGCACCTGGCCTTGAAGATGGGTTGAACGTCGTGAACGAAGTCGACCGGCTTCTCCGCCGCGACTGCCGGCGGCGTCACCAACAGGCTCAGCGCTGCGAGGACCGCGAAATGAAGCAAGCAGGGCGGGTTAAGTAATATTCGCGTCACTATCATGCTATCGTATCCGAATTAGGAGGGCTTGTGGCGGGCAGAGTCGATGCGATAGGTCGCTACTAACTAACCCATCCATGTCGCGGGCGGCCCATGTGTGACGCGCAAAATGCGCCGCAGCGCCGGAATCGTAATGTTTTTGCCACACCCTTCTCCCGCAAGGCCCCTACATGACCGCTTTAGGAAGCCGGCCAAGGTAGTCGTAAGACGGCCCTCCGAGGCCGTCTTACGAGAAACGCTGTTTCGAGGCGTCTCCGGAGCAAGTCGGTTCTCCGCCGCCACTCAACTTCAAATCTGGGTGTACGCCAAGCTCGCGTCGGTCGGCGGCCTCGGAGGGCCGCCTTGCGTATGTTGCGTAACGAAGCACTAATGCGGCTTGCCCGCTTCGTACATGGCGCGAATCTCGCTTTCCGTTAAGGCGGTACGATAGAGCAGGAACTCATCCATACGGCCGTTGAAATTGCGGATCTGCAGCGGCGGCTGCGAGACCGGTTGGCTCCAGTTGCCGATCTCCGACGCGCCGAACCGGGCGGCCACCGGATGATCGACTTGCAGGCTGTCGACCCGGCGTCCGTTGAAATATTGATGCACTTCTCCGGTCGCACGATCGTAGCTGGAGGCAACGTGAATCCACTTGCCCAGGTCCGTTAAATCAACCAGCGAGTCCGAATAGCGATTGCAGGTGCTTTCGATGGCCAGCCCGAGTTGGCCTTTGTCGTTGAACTGCCAGTGGACTTCGCCGAATTCGAAGCCGTCGGTCAGCATCAGGGAGCAGAGCGGCCGATCGAGGCCGTCGATCCGCACCCAGGCAGCCAGCGTGACGGCGTCGTATTCGCCATCGAGGTGAAATCGAATTCGGTCGCTGGGCCGCTTGAAATCGAGCGCCTGCTTGCCGCGCCAGCGTCCTTCGGTCCACTGGCCGCCGATCACGTACCCGGCGGCCTCCTCGGCGTCGAGCGCTTCGTTGGCTAGTTGCGCGGCGTTCTCGTCTTCCGGTTCGAAGCGATAGTAGATCAGCACCCGTGGATCCTGCCTGGCGGCGGCGCTCCATTGCCGCCACCGTTCGAACTGATCGTGCGACTGCCTCTGCTGCCTTTGGCGTAAATGCTCTTCGGAACCAAATTGCGCACGATCGACGGCAATCGCTCGCGACGCGCCGCTTTCAATCGCCATACCTTGTCCGGTCGTTAAGGAAATCGGCGACCGGTCCGAACGGCTCGCGCGCGGTTCGTGCAACTCGACTTCGCCGGAGAAGACGCTCACCTCGGTCCGTCCTCCCGGTACAACTTCCACGCCGAATTCCGTTCCCAGATCGACTACTTCGATATCGGGCGTGAGCAGCACGAAACCTTGCGCCGGTTCAGGGACGTTGGCCCAGGCCTTGCCGGAATGCAGGATGGCCTCGTTGATGCCGCGGATTTCCAGTTCCGCCGGCCCTTCGAGCGTGACCACCGCACCACGATAAAACTGCACCTGAGTGGTGCCGGCCCGCTGACGCAAGCGTCTGCCGGTTGTCAGCGCGTCGCCCACCCTGGCCCCCGCCGCGTCGGACCATTCGACCTGCAAGAGCTGCTTTACAGTCGCCACGCCGGCATCGAGAAGGCGAA
>JBGTJT010000036.1:0-4951 GCA_041744995.1 Pirellulales bacterium
GTAGGTCAGGCATTCCTGCCTGACCACAGAAGAGTTTGCGTTTTTAGCCGCCACGGTTTGAAGTGAAGCGGCGATTTACCTTAAACCGCGGCGGTCAATTGCGTCCACTCTTTTTTGGTCAGGCATTCCTGCCTGACCACAGAAAAGTCGGTGCTTTTGGCGACCGCGGTTTGAAGCAAATTCCCGCTTCAAGCCGGTGTGGTAATCGACGTCCACTCTTTTTTGGTCAGGCAGGAATGCCTGACCTACTTCGCATAGTCCTGATACGCTTCTTCGATCTTCGCTTCCTCGGTCGTGCCGGGGTGGAACAGAAAGCGATACCGTAGCGTCAGACTTTCGCCCGCGGGAATGGTATAGTCCCCCTTCTTGCCGAGACTGCGGTCGAAGTCGTGCATGCCGAAGGGGTTGGCCGCCACCAAGCCGTAGTTGCGGGCGTGCCACCAGGTGGGATGCCGCAGATTCTTGGGATGGTCGAAGATCGCGATGCCAACCGTCTTGCCGTCGATCTGGCCGTGGTAGTCGACCCACTTGGCTCGCTTGCCCCACATCGCCTTGCCCTCGACCCCCTCGCTGTTGACGGCCTGTCCTGAAACGTCCTTGACGCCGCGACGCGGATCGGCGTCGAGCCGCAGTTCGGGCCGTGTGCGAATGCCCATCGTGCCTTCCTTGGTGTCTCCGAAGGTTACGTCGCCGTGCGAGGCGTGGATGGTGACTTCCCAATCGATGACACGGCCGGCCGAGGTCTCGGCGAACTCCAGCACGCGCGTGTCGGTGCAAACGACCTTGCCGTCCTTGCCGCGCCACTCATTTTTGGTCTTGATGCGGCCCACTTCGCCGCCGGCCGCCTCGACCACCTCGGTCTGCACGACCTTGGCGTTGCCGTTGAGCCAGAAGTCGTGACCGTTGACCTTGCCGTGGGTGAACCACATCGACTCATGGTGCGGATGGTCGTTCGCCTCGCCGTCGCGTTTCTCGAAGGGAAAGCTGCGGGTCATGGGCGTCTGGCCCGGCCCGTAGATCGGATAGAGCACCGGCTTGGTGTGGCCTTCGTAGATGTACTCGGTGAACGGCTTGCCGTCGACCTCGACCACGACCTTGCCTTCACCTTCAGTGACCGTCACCGGCCCGTCGGCGGCAAGGATTACATCCGGCCGATGCAAAAGCAGGGCGAGGGCGGCAAATATCCATGCGGAGCTTGTCTTGCGGCGAATCATGGCGGCAACTCTGGGGTGAGCGGGAACGATTGCCAACCGGCCGCTAGCGCGGTCCGGCTGAGGTTGGAAAACGCAAACGCGGCGCTGGGCGCCGCGCTTGCGGAGTAAGGTTAACACTTCGCCGTTCAACCAACCGTCGGCACGACGAACGGCTTGCGCCCCTCGCGCTTGACGTATTGATTGGCGTCGCTGTTGTTGGTCGCAACCTCCTTGTCGACATCGAACTCGACCCAGGGGCCAAGCGTCAGCGTGCTGGCGTCGATGTCGATTTCGTTCGCCCGCAGGTGCTTCGCCATGCGATCGAACGAGTCGGCCAATAGGTCGTTGCTCCTGACGGTGCTGGCGATCTCGTCGGCGGTGGCCGGACCGCCGACCATGTGCGAAATGTTGCCGGTGTGGCACAGCGCACTGGAGATGTGCCCTTCCACGATGTCGGCGTTCAGATCGGTCCGCTTTCGCGACTTAACCGCCTTGAGGAAGTTGGCATAGTGATCGCCGCCGCCGTTCCACGATTGCAACTGCTTGCCATCGTTGTCGAAGGCGGTGGCCTGCGTGTAAGACGGAATCACAACGTAGCCGTTCTCGCATTGCACGATCACGCCGATTTGCGAACCGCGGTAGTTGTCCATCGAGCCGCCCCAGTTCTTCTGGGCTTCCTTGCTCTTGGGCAGGCCGCGGGTCTCGAAAATCAGCGGGGCGGCCTCGTAGTCGTGATAGACGATCTGCGTATTGGCCGTGTTGCCGGCGTCGTCGTAACCGACCCGTCCGCCGATGCTGATCGTCCGCGGGGCGATTTTCGCCTCGCCTAGAAACCAGCGGGCGATATCCATCTGGTGGATGCCCTGGTTGCCCATGTCGCCGGCGCCGGTGTTGTAGTCCCAATGCCAGTCGTAGTGCAGTTTGGGCCGGTAGAGATCGACCTTGTCGGCCGGACCGCACCACAGATCGTAGTCGACCGTCGCGGGAATATTGAGCGGCTTGTCCAACTTGCCGATGCCCTTGCGCGGCTTGTAGCAGGTGCCAACCGCGTGCAGGATTTTGCCGAGCTTGCCGCTGCGGACGTACTCGACCGCTTCGTGCAAACTGGGGCTGCTGCGGCTCTGCGTGCCGCATTGAATGATCTTGTTGTACTTGTCGGCGGCATGGACGATCTGACGGCCTTCCCACACGTTGTGCGACACCGGCTTTTCGCAATAAATATCTTTTCCGGCCTGAGCCGCCTCGATCGACATGATCGCATGGGTATGGTTCGGCGTGGCGATGCTAATGCAGTCGATGTCGTCCCGTTCCAGCAATTTGCGATAATCGACGATGCGATCCACCTTGCGGCCGACATGCTTGTCGAACTCCTCGCCCTTCTTATTGAGGACGTCCTCGTCGCAATCGCACACCGCGACCACATGGTCCTTGAAGCCCCCCAAATGCGACCCGCCCCGCCCCAGCAGGCCGATCACGGCAACGCGAATTTGTTCATTGGCGCCATAGGCGCGAGAAAACGGCAACGCCAGCGCGGCGCCGGCTGCCATCGAACCGGCCACGAAACCGCGGCGTGAAATTTGGCTCATGTCTCTCTCCATGAAGAATGGTGGGGTGGGATAGTTGAACCGCTTGACGCTTCCGGCAGGAATCAGATTTCGGAGTTCCGGCAGTGCAGACAACTTCCTCAACGTAACCGGGCCGCAAGCGTCCGTCAATAAAGTCACCCCCCGCCGGGCGGTTGCTCGACTGGGGAAACGATGTTCTCAGTCCGCAAAGCCGGACGTGGTGTTCGTTTGCAGCCGAAACGTTCTGATTTCCCCAAGTGTTCCGGCCAAGGACAACGGCGGTGTCGGTTTGACATCGGACGTCACAGGCACCCAAACCGCTAGCGAATCGTCCACGGCACCGGGCGGGCGGCATTGCCGCCGATTTCAAACGCCCGGTGGGATAAAGTAAGTTTTGTTTGCAATTCTCGACTGAAGCACCGACAATAGCAAGCTTCCCGGCTCGCCCTGTTGGACGAGCACCCAAGGTTTACCCCTACGGAGTTCCCACCATGAAGTTTGTGTCCTTGCGTATCCTGCTAACGGCCGCCGTGGCGGTCGCCTGGCTGTCGGCCCATGCCGACGCCGCCGTCAGACTGCCCAACGTGATTGGCGACTCGATGGTTTTGCAGCAAAAGACCGAAACCCCCGTCTGGGGCTGGGCCGACGCCGGTGAAAAGGTCACCGTCACCATCGGCGATGAAAAGCACGAAGCGACCGCCGATGAAGCAGGCAACTGGCGCGTCAAACTGGCCGCCCGCGATGCCTCGAAGGAACCGGTCGAAATCAAGATCAACGGCGCCAACAACGAAATCACGATCACCGACGTCTTGGTTGGCGAGGTCTGGATTTGCTCGGGCCAGTCGAACATGGAATGGGGCGTAAACGGCGCCGCCAATCCTCAGCAGGAGATCGCGGCCGCCGACTATCCGAACATCCGGTTGTTCAACGTACCGGGTCACACCAAGCACGGCCAGCCGCAACCAAACACGCCGGGCGCCTGGCAAGCCTGCTCGCCGCAAACCGTGGCCGGCTTCTCGGCGGTGGGCTACTACTTTGGCCGCGAATTGCACAAGGATCTCGACGTGCCGATCGGCCTGATTGGCACCAACTGGGGCGGCACGCGAATCCAGCCTTGGACGCCGCCGGCCGGCTTTGAAGCGGTCGAGGAAGTCAAGAATCAAAACGGCCAAGGCGATTCTTCGCACATCTACAACGCCATGGTCCACGGGCTGGCGCCGTTCGCCGTTCGCGGCGCGATCTGGTATCAAGGCGAATCGAACGCCGGCGAAGGGCTGCGCTACGAATACCTGCAGAAGGCGCTGGTCCGCGGTTGGCGAAGCGTCTTTCAGAACGACGATCTGTCGTTCATTTGGGTGCAGTTGGCCAACTTTCAGCAACCCTCGAACGATCCGGCCGGCGGCGGCTGGGGGCCGGTTCGCGAAGGTCAGCGCCGCGCCTTGGCCGAGCCGAAGACCGGCATGGCGGTGATTATCGACATCGGCGAGGCGGGCGACATCCATCCCAAGAACAAACAGGACGTCGGCAAGCGGCTCGCCTTGTGGGCGCTGGGCAACGACTACGGCAAGAACGTGGTCTACTCCGGCCCGCTGTACAAGAACCATCAGATCACAGGCAACAAGGTGACGATCGAATTCGACCATGTCGGCGGCGGCCTGATGATCGGCAAGAAGCAGGGTCTGGAGCCGACGCAGGAAGTCAAAGACGGCAAGCTCAACCGCTTCTCCCTCCGCGACCAAGACGGCAAATGGCACTGGGCCGAGGCCTCGATCGAAGGCAACACGGTGGTCGTATCGTCGCCGGAAGTGAAGGAACCGACCGCCGTTCGCTACGGCTACGAATCGAACCCGGTCGATGCCAACCTCTACAACAAAGAGGGCCTGCCGGCGTCGCCTTTCACGACGGTCGATTGAGATCGATGAAAAAAGTTGAAAAAGATTGAAAGCTTCCCAGGCCGGGCGTACCCTAGAGGTACGTCCGGCTTTTTGCATCGTTGCCGAAGCTGCCAGCTTCGGCCGTAGCTGAATTCGCCAGAATTCAGTTGAACTTGAAATGAACCGATGCGCCTCGGAAGTCTTGGCGACTTCCGCTATGTGCCAGCTTCGGCCGGGGACGCTGGCAGCGTCCCCCACGTGGCCCCTCCAACCTGAAAGACCTCCCATGCCCCACCTCTCGCCCCTGGCTTGCCTGCTT
>JBGTJT010000037.1:0-5556 GCA_041744995.1 Pirellulales bacterium
TCCATCACCGGAATCCGCCAATAGCGGCGGCCGAACAGCAACTTGCTCTTCTGAAAGCCGTCGCCGAAGTATCGCAACGGCTTGCCGAGGGGGATCGACTCGAGCGGCTCGTCGAGCGCGTCGTAGACGGCCGTAGTGGGACAGGTCATCAAGCATTGACCGGTCCGATTGGGAACCGCCTTCGCCAGGGCCTCCGTGGAGAAGCCAAACACCAGCACCACCGCGCCAGGCCGGCCGTCAGGCGTCTCGGCCGGTTCCAGGTACCGATCGACGCCAACCTCGGCGTCGCAGGCAATCACCGAAGCGCTGTAGCCGGTGAACTCCCGCAGCCCCGCTTCGAGCCAATGCGCGTCGTGGGCGGTGACGATCAACCGGCAATAGCGCATGCCGAACGCCTCGGCAAAGGTATCCTCGATAATGGTGTCGCCAAGCTGCAAGACAAAAGCTCCCCCGGGCTGCGAGTTTGTAGACTAATTCGCACGTGCCAGGGGCACATGCTACGAGAACCAATGTCGGCCACCGGGAGCGGGAGTGCAAGTGGTCGGCACGAGCAGGTTTACTGCCTAGACTTACTACCCCGTTGTGGGCAATCTGGCGAAGTCCTACAATATGGGCGGTTTTTGTCAGAATCCTTGTTTTTGCTGTAACCTTGCCCTCGGTCGGGCGGTAAATAGGTATTGCCTGTTGGCTTCCCATCCACCCGCGGCCCGCGACGATGGGTTGCCGAACATCTTTTGCCCGTAGGAGTTTCCAGTGATGAAGCTGCCCCAGCGAATGTTCCGGTTTTTCCAGTTGGCGGCCGTCGCCCTGGTGACGCTCTCCGTTTTGGCAACGGTTCGCAGCGACGCGGCCGACGTTCCGACCAAGTCGTTGCAGTATGCTCCGGCCGACTCTTCGTTCTATATGAGCTTTCTCCGCAATCGCGAGCAGCTCGAGCGGCTGACCGGCAGCAACTTCTGGAAGAAGGCCAACGAGTTGGACTATATGCGGCAACTCAAGGCCCTGGTCACGCTGGGCGTCTACGTGCCGGACAGCCCGCTGCCGAAGATATTGAAGGAACTGGAGAAGCCGGAAAATCGGGAAGCCGTGGCGCTGCTTAAAGACATGGTCGGCGGCGAAGTGTTCATGTACGGCGACGGTCGCATGGCGAAATCGATCGCGTTGTTGAACGAAATGCAATCGGGGGCACAGTTCGTCAAGGCGATGTCGGTGGAGTTGACCGGCGAGTGGTCCGATTTGACCGAGGACGAAAAGACGCAGCGGCTGATCTTCACTTCGCTGGCCCAGGATCCCAGCCGCATCCAAACGCCGACGATGGTCGTCGGCTTCAAGACCGACCAGCGAGCGGCGGCGGGCAACCAGCTCGATCGCCTGGAGAAGCTGATTCGCAAGGCGATCGATGAGACCGACGAACTGGCGATTCTTAAGGGCCGCGTCAAGCGCGAGCAGGCTGCCGGCAAGGAATACCTGACCATCACGCTCGAAGGGAGCATGATCCCCTGGGAGGACGAAGTCGATTGGGAAGCCATCGAGGAGAAGGAAGGCCAGTTCGACGAGGTCCGCAAGAAGATTAACGACCTGACGCTGATTGTCAGCCTGGGCGTGCACGACGACTACGTACTGCTCTCGTTCTCCGATTCGCTCGATCATCTGGCCAAGCTGGGTGAGGGCGAAGCGTTGGCCGGCGTTGACGAACTGAAGCCGGTCCTGGCGGCCGCCGATCAACGGTTGACCAGCATCATGTACGTGAGCGAGGCGATGGCGATCGAGGCCAGCAGTACCGGAAAGATGCTCCACTCGACCATTCAGGAAATCAAGCGGACGCTCGAGAACAACAAGCAGATCGACGAGTTGACCGACATCCAGAAGAAGCGGCTGGCCGCCGACCTGGAGGGGTTGTCGACCGACATCAACTCGCTGCTGCCTACGCCGGGCGCTGCGGTCGGCTACAGTGTCATGACCGACGAGGGTTACGAAAGCTTTTCCTACGATTGGTCGGAGAACTTGTATTACGACGGCTCGCTGCCGCTCACGCTGTGGAATCATGTCGGCGAGAAACCGCTGCTGGCGATTGTCGCCCGCAAGCAGTATCGCCCGCAGGATTACACCATGGTCTCGCGGTGGGCGAGCAAGAGCATCGCCTGGTTCGAGGAGATCGCCCTGCCGCAGATGGACGAATCGGATCGCAAGCAGTACGAGCGGATTTCGGCGATTGCCTTTCCGCTGCTGACCCGCTTCGATCACATCACCAAGGAGATGGCTATTCCCTCGATGGCCGACTCGCAGGGGGGAATGGTGATCGACGCGGAACTCTCCAGCAAGCAGTGGTGGATGTTTGCCGAGGAGACCGAACAACCGTTGGCGGTGCCGTTGCCGGCGGCCCTGGTGGGCGTCTCGGATACGGACCTGTTCAAGCAAGCCTTGAACGAGTACCGACTGTTGGCCAACGACACGATTAAGGCAGTCGCCGCGATTAACGGAGACGGCGTGCAGTTGCAAGAGGACGAGCCGTTTGAGATCCCGCTGCCGGAGCGGCAAGCGACCCAGCAGGGCGAGGTCTACACCTACGGCCATCTGCAACAGGCGGGCGTGGACGAGCAGCTCAAGCCGACCTTGGCCTTGGCCGAGAAGCCGCACAAGTTGGCTGTTTTCTCGCTGGCGCCCAAGCAGGCGGTGCGACTGCTGGGAGTCGGTTCGCCCCAGGTCGAGTCGGGTCCGCTGTCCGACACCAAACGCCCGATGGCGGCCGCCTCCTACTTCGACTTCGCCGGCACGGTCGACGTGGTCGTGCCGTGGGTGGCGTTCGGCGTGCGCAGCTATCATGCCAATCAGATCATGATGGAGCAATTCGAGCAGGATACGCCTGCCGAGGAAGAAGCGGACGAACTGGAGGATCTCGATAAGGAGATCGCCCGCCGCTCGCGTAACACCATGCGGCAGGTGCGGGAAACGGCCGACTTGCTCAAGTGCTTCCGGGGCGCAACCGCGGCGATCACCGTCGAGGACGGCGTCACGATCACGCACTCGCAAATGCGATTCGTGGATTTGGAATAGCGATTAGCATCGCCGACGCCCAACACGCTACGTCCAACCCAGCTTGCGACAAACAGTTTGGCGAGCTTGGCGGGTGGCGCGCAACAGCGTTGCCTTTTCACGGAGCGTGATGAGCCGATTGGTGCCAACGACGCCTGCCAGCAGGCCCGCCAGCAGCAGGCTGCCCAGCCAGGGGCCGAGTACCACGGCGAGGGGGGCCAGGGTGAGCAACCACATGGACCATCGAAACGGCATGCCCAATCGCAGCGCGAAGCAGTAGATCACCAGCAACACGATCAGCCGTGACAGCGCGGTGGCCAGCACCGCACCGAGCAAACCCAACGGCGGCAACAAGATCAAGTTCAGCACAACATTGATCGCCAGTCCGCACAACATTGCCAGACCGATGACCTTCACCCGCTCGGCGCACAGAATGTACATCTCCGCAATGTAGGTGACGCCGATCCAGGCGCAAAACACGAGCGTCCACGGCAGCACGGCCAGACCGCCGTCGTACTTGCCGCGAAAGCCGATCTCGAACAGCCACGGCGCCGCGAACAGCACGCACATCGAGCCGCTGGTCAGGGCCAAGGCAACCAGCTTGATGCTCAGCACCACCTGATCGCCGACGCGGTGCCGGCGCCCCGACTCCCAATCGTGGCTCATGTGCGGCAGAATCAGCGAGGCCAGCATGCCCGCGAAAGAGACGAACAGCAGCGGCACGATCCGCGAGCTGTGGTAGTTGCCCACCTGGCCGAGAGCTTCGAGATTCGGCAGCCCGCTGTAGTGCAAAATCATATACCGATCGACGACCATATACAGGTTGTCGAGCAGATTGGTCACCCAGATCCAGACGGCGAACGGCATCAGCTTGGCCCACAGCGAACGGTGCGTGGGGGGGGCGTGTTCGGCGGGCAGCCGCCGGAACTCGTTCCACGCGCTCCATCCGCCCGCCAGGACCACCGTACCGCAGGCCAGCGCATAGGCGACAATGACGCTTTCCGGCCCCGCCTGCCAAACCCATAACAGCAATGCGCCAAACAGCAGAAACGAAAAGCCCTTGACGAACTGCAGCAGCGAGGCGATGCGAAACAACCGCAGCGCGGTCAGCAGTTCGATCACGAAGCCAAAGCCGATCATCGCGGCCAGACAGACGACGATCGCCGGTATCAGCCGCGCATAGGCGGCCTCGCCGAACACGACCCGCGCAAAGGTATTCGGCGCCAAGGACACCGCGGCGACTGCCGCGATCGATAGCACAAGACAAACCGCGCTGGTCCGCCGCAGAAACGAACTCAACTGCCCCCGCTTCAAGTAGTGCTGCACGTAGCGTCCGAACGAGCCGGGAATGCCGAACACCACCACCGGCGCCGCCAGCGTGAGAAAGCTCAGCGCCATATCCCACACGCCGAGCTGATCAGCTTCGAGCCAGCGGCAGAATACGATGCCTCGCAAGAAGGTCACCAGCGGCTGGATGCAACTGAGCACCATCAATAGGATCACGCTGGCGGCCAGCGAATCGCTGCGGACCGGATCGTCAATAGTTGGCCGGTCGTCCGCCATCGTGGGCGACTCCGCGGCTGCGGCGCCCTCCACGTCGGCCTGACCGCTGGCGTCCGCGTCGATCAGCGTTTCCCAGGAGACGCTTGGCTGGTCCCCATCGATCTCGACGGCATGCATCGCCGCCAGCGATTCTTGCACGAACCGCGCATCGGACTTGTCCGGCTTGCTGATCGGATCAACTTCGTTGGAAGCGTTGGCGCTCATTCTCGGGCCGCCTCCCCCGTTCGCGACGCCGGTGCTTCAGACGTTGGCCCGCGGCTGGGATACGCATAACGTGGTATGGCCCATTGCTTGTAGGGGTCGAGCGCAACAAAATTCTTGGTCTTGATCGCCGGCCCGTCGCAGCACATCCGTTGCAGATGGAAGTCGTCGTCGCCAGCGAAGTTGTATCCGCCGTAGGCACTGCAGGCCGCCATGAAACCATGGGCCTCCAACATGGTGAATACTTGGCCGTTGAGGTTTTGGTGCTGACCGAAGGGAAACGCAAACCGCTCCACCCGACTGCCAACGGCTTGCGCCAGTTCGTCGCTGGAGCGAATCACCTCGTCGAACAGCCGCTGGGGATCGTCGATGGCGCCTAAGTTGGCATGCGTGCGGGTATGCCCGCCGATCTCGACCAGCTCGTGGGCCGCCAAATCGCGCAGTTGCGCCACGGTATTGGCTGGGAACCGATTCCCAATCGCCAGGTCGTGTTGAAAGTAACCGCCGCGGAGCGCCGGATCGCTGGTCACAAAATAGGTAAACGGCACGCCTTGTTCCAGCAGCCAAGGCAAGGCCCACTCGCAGTTCTCGGCGTAGCCGTCGTCGAAGGTCAGCACGAAGGCGGTTCGACGATTGTCGGCCGCGGCGATCCGCCGCTGCGCCTCGCCCAGCGAGATCAACTCAACACGTGCCTGCAACCATTCAATGGCGCGGCGAAACTCGGCGCGGCTGGTGGTCCAGGCGTTGGCGTCGTCGTCG
>JBGTJT010000038.1:0-4636 GCA_041744995.1 Pirellulales bacterium
CGCCCAGGCCATGCTCTACCTACGGTCGATTTACCTCAACGGCGACTGGAAGGAATTCGACCAACACCGAATCCAAACTGAACAAAATACGCTCTACGGGCAAGCTGCATAAAAGCGGGATGCGAGTTACACCCAAATCAAATATGACGTTGCCTGCGACACAACCCGATCCAACGACAGTCGAAGTCGAAGTCGAAGTCGAGTCGGCGATTCGGTCCATCGCCCCGTTTCGCTTCTGGTTGGGGCTTGTTCCGGCGATGGTGTTGCCGTTGCTGGCGGCGCTGTTTTATTTCGTCTGGATGGGCGAGTCTCCGGCCGCCAAGGCGATTTACGGCGCAGCGAAGGTATTTACCCTGCTGTGGCCGCTGCTCTGTGTCTGGCTGCTGTGGAAACTTCCGCTGCCCCAAGTGCTCCGGATACCAGACAACCTGCGGAGCGTGCTGTTGGTGGGACTGACCACCGGCTTGGCGATCTGCGGCATCATGGCGCTCGCCATGCAGACGCCGCTGGCCGAGGGCGTGTGGGCCGGCGCCGAGCGGATTCTTGCGAAGACCAGGTCGTTTGGGGTGCTCGATCACTACTGGCTGTTCGGGGCCTACGTCACGATCCTGCACTCGCTGGTCGAGGAATACTATTGGCGGTGGTTCGTGTTCGGCAAATTGCATCAGCGGGTTCGTCCGCTGTACGCCTATTTGCTGGCCGCGGCCGCCTTCACCGCCCATCACGTGGTGATTCTCTCGCAATACTTCGATTGGCCGTTGGTGGCGTTGTTCAGCCTGTCAGTCGGCGTCGGCGGCCTGTTGTGGAGCTGGATGTTGGTTCGTCAGCGGACCCTGTGGGGCGCCTGGCTCTCGCATGCGCTGGTCGATTTCGGGATTTTTGTAATCGGTTACGAGTTGATCTTTTCGTAACACGCACGATGTTCGATCGCGACGGCTCATGTCACAACGATGTCACAACGATGTCACAAATGTCACCTTTTGCCCCAACCGGGGGCCCCATGATGGCGGGACAAGGAGCCATAAATCGCTACACCGTCGCGCATTTGGCTCCGACGGCTGCCATGTCACCTTTCGAAGGGGGGCGCGGCGTGTCACGCGCCGCCTTCTGGAGCCAAGTAGGGTGGGCATTGCCCACCAGAAACAAAAATACCGCAACACGTACCGGGAAACATTGGTGGGCGATGCCCACCCTACTTGGCTAGACCCAAGGCATGCCTGAATGCAAGGGATGCCGCCTTTGACTAGCCCTTTGACTAAGATGGAACTCATTGATGCTTCTTGCTTCGTTGAGTCCCATCTATGCAGATCCTCCTTACCGCCGCCGTGCTGGCCGTGTTCTTTGCCGCCGAAAGCGGCACGACGGAAGGCGCCGGCAACGCCCCGGAACGTCTGGCGCTGGTCACTGCCGGCATGATGCTGACGGTGCTGGCGGCGCGAATCATCAGCGGGTTGACGGTCCTTCAGCTTACGAGCGTAGAGCACCGGCGCGAGCCGCTGCGGCGGTTTGCCCGACTGCGTCAACTGCATGCCGTACTGTGGCTTGCCTGCGGCGCAGCCGTTTATTGGGTGCTCGACTGGCCGCGGCTGGTCCATGTCGACTGGGGACTGCAAGACGCCTTCCTGCTCGACGAACTGTTGCTGCTGGCGCCGCTGCTATTGCCCCTGGCGTTGTCCTGGGCGGCGTTTTACGAAGTCGACTGCGTCGTGGCGAAGCTTAACGGCGGGCAGGCGGCGATCGGCAGCCGGGCACACTTCGTCGCCGCCAAGTTCCGCGCCGAGGCTGGACTGCTGTTGGCGCCGCTGCTGATTCTCATTCTCTATCAGGACTCGCTCCAAACCATATTCGCTGCCGCGGCCTGGACGAAATCGCCGTTGGCCTACATTCCCCTGCTGCTGGCCATCCTGGCCGCCTTTCCGTGGTTCGTCCGCTGGGCGTGGCGCGCGGAACCGCTGCCGGCAGGGCCAACCCGCGAAAGGCTGGAAGCCTGCGCCCGGCGGATGGGCGTGCGAGTAAACGACGTGCTGCTGTGGCCGACCGGCGGACGCATTGCCAACGCCGCCGTCTGCGGATTCTTCGGCGGCTTGCGTTACGTGCTGCTGACGGATGAATTACTCCGCCGGCTCGACCTCGATGAGACCGAAGCGATCTTCGCCCACGAACTGGCCCACGCCAAGCACCGGCATCTGCCGTTGCGGTTGCTGGCGTTGTTTGTGCCGTTTGCTGCGGCGCAAGCTGCCAGCCTGGCGATGGGCGCGTCTTCGGCAGATCATCTCTGGCTGGCGGCAACGGCCGGCGCGATCTATCTGGCGACGATCTACGCCTGGTACTGCCGACGCCTGGAGTACCAGGCCGACCGAACGGCGGCCATCGCCTGCGGCGACGCCGTCGCAGCGCTCACCGCGGCAGGCGTAACAACGTTCACCACCGCTCTGCAAAAAGCAGCAGCCGGCACGCGACAACCGCGCCTGCCGATCATGCACCCGACGGTCGAAGCCCGCGTAGCCCGGCTGGAACAATCGCTGCCCCAATGACCGCAGGATGGCCTTGGCCAATACCAGCTCGAAGCGCCAGCGAGTGGGTCGCGACGGGGTGGCACCCAGAAAGTGCAAAGGCGAGGCAACTTCAGTGGCAGCCCGTCGGGCAAGAGATAAACAACAACGACGGACCTCCATCGATATTGGTTAAGGTGACCGTGCTCAGATTGCATCGTCCGGGTAGTTAATAACTCTCAACTCCGGTACTCGCAGAAACTCCTCCGCATTGGTCGTTAACAAATCGTAATCGTAGTTAACCGCGGTTGCGGCGATCCAGTTGTCATGCGGCCCGATTGTACTGCCCGCTTGACTTAGCGTTGCAACAATCAGTGCATGAGCGTCGGCAATGCTGAAGTCTACGGGTAGTATGGAGACGTTCGCAAAGATTGACTGAACAAATCGCAGACGTTTGTCCCGACGTTCTGGCGTGTTCGCGCGATGTACGCCTACCATCAACTCGGATCGTGTGATGACACTAATCGCCGGTTCACCGTACGCCGACCACTTGCCGAGATCTACGTTGCCGCCAGCTCGTTCCCAGTGGATAAAGACGCCCGTATCGATCAAGAGTCCCATGGGTCATCCAGTTCCCCCAACGATTGCCGGATTGAGAGAACATCTTCAGCAAACGCCTCAGCGTCGTCGCCTAGCCGAGCGCTGTCTCTCATTGCGCGATCCAACGCAGCCATGGTATTTCCGCTATCAACAGGAACGATCCGCGCCACAGGAACCTGCCCCTCGGTCAACTCGACGGAAATACGGTTTTGCGAAACCTGCTTGATAATGTCAAACAGATTCGTGTCGGTCGGGGTTATCTCAATTCTTTCCATGGCAATCTCCCTGGGCATATTTTAGTCTCGACTGGTAAAGGCAGCAACAACCAGTTGGCAAATGCGCAATTTGTGGCAACCCCCCTCAGACAGCGTGCATCGGCCCAGTAGGTCAGGCATTCCTGCCTGACCAAAGAACGTTTGACACAACTCTCGCACCGCGGCTTGCAGCCCGCCAGGCCCCGGGGGTTTTGCTGTCAGTGCGGCGGCGCTGGTTCGCCCTGGTCCCAGATGCCGACCGGCAGCATCGGGAGTACGAGAACATCAATTTACGCCCGTGACTCGTCGTAGTGCTTGACTCGCTTGTGGTGTGGTTTTAACGCATTCATAATGGATGGACTACCGGCGGTTCGCACTGTCATCGAGCTACCGCTCGTTGACAGTGGGCTGTCGCACAACAGAGTACTAGTTTGAACTCACCATTGGAAAAGTTAGATCGTCGATGGTCGTGATTGTCTGCACATTGCTTGGCGCAACTTTAGGCGTTCTGCAATCGCTTCTCGTCGGTATATACGCCGGGAGTTGGAGCGGCGGAACAGGTTGTTGTTGGGGCATCGTATGTGCAATACCGGCAGGAATCGCTGCCTGTTTGTTCGGCTGGTACGGTATTGCTATTGCAGCCGCCGTGCCGTTCCTTATTGGCGTCGTTTCATTCATTGCCGTGTATCGTGATTTGCGGGTCGCCAACTTGGCAAACCCCGCGACCGCAAAGAACCATGAATAACATTCGATCTGCCCCTAACACGAGAGTTTCGCTAGGCATGCCAGCCTACCTGTGCGGATTCAGGTCCTTTTGCGTCTAGCTTGGAAACTCTCGCTCCAGCCGCACAAGGCGGCTGGGGGCGTATGCGAATTTTGGGTACTGACAAGGACTGCTGGAGACCCGCCCTACTTCACCCGGCGCTCGGTCAGCTCAATCGCCCGCAGCAACCCGCGGGCCTTATTCAAGGTCTCCTGATACTCCGTCGCCGGGACGCTGTCGGCTACGATGCCCGCGCCGGCTTGGATGTAGGCCTTGCCGTCGGCGATGACCAGCGTGCGCAGCGCGATGCAGGTGTCCATGTTGCCGCGGAAGTCGATGTAGCCGACGGCGCCGGCGTAGGGGCCGCGGCGATGCGGCTCGATTTCGTCGATGATTTCCATCGCCCGCACTTTGGGGGCGCCCGATACGGTGCCGGCGGGGACGCAGGCTCGCAGCGCGTCGAAGGCGTCGCGCCCGTCGGCCAATTGTCCGCTGACGTTGGAAGTAATGTGCATCACGTGGCTATA
>JBGTJT010000039.1:0-3301 GCA_041744995.1 Pirellulales bacterium
AACGACCGCCCGGCGGACGCTGCTGTTCGTCGACGAGATCCACCGCTTCAACCGCGCCCAACAGGACGTGCTGCTGCCGGAAGTGGAAAACGGCATCGTGATTCTGATCGGAGCGACCACCGAGAATCCTTTTTTCGCCATCAACAATGCCCTGATCAGCCGCTCCCGGGTGTTTCAGTTCGAACCGCTTTCCGAAGAAGAGATCAAAGCCTTGTTGCAGCGAGCGCTTGCCGACAAGGAGCGCGGCCTCGGCAACTACGATGTCCACATGCACGACGATGCCTTGGAGTTCATCGCCAAGGTCTGCGACGGCGACGCTCGCCGGGCGCTCGGCGTGCTGGAGATCGGCGTGCTGAGCAGCAAGGAGTCGCCGGTCGAGTTCACCAAACAACTGGCCGAAGAATCGGTGCAGAAAAAGGCGATCGACTACGATGTCACCGGCGACGCTCACTACGACGCGGCCAGCGCGTTGATCAAGAGCATCCGCGGTAGCGATCCCGACGCGGCGCTCTATTGGCTGGCCCGAATGTTGGAGGGGGGTGAAACGGTGCGTTTTCTCACCCGGCGGCTGGTGATCCTGGCCAGCGAAGACATCGGCAACGCCGACCCGCATGCCTTGCCGCTGGCGGTCGCGGCGATGCAAGCCTGCGAGTTCGTCGGTCTGCCGGAATGCCGACTGACGTTGTCGCAATGCGTCACCTACCTGGCACTCGCGCCGAAGTCGAATGCTGCGACGGTGGCAATCGGCGAAGCCACTCGCGACGTCCGCGAAGGCCGCCTGTTGCCGGTGCCGGTACATCTCCGCGACAAACACTACAGCGGCGCCCAGCGGCTGGGACACGGCCAGGGCTATGAGTACGCCCACGATGCCGAAGGAGGAGTCGCCTCGCAAGATTATCTCGGCGTCGAAAAGGAATACTACCGCCCGACCGACCGCGGCTTTGAAAAGGAGCTGGGAGAGCGGTTGGAGGAGATACGGGCCGTGTTGCGGCAGGCGCGGGAGGAAGAGGATGATTGACGGAGCGAATGCGGAATGCGGAGTGCGGACTAACTTGGGTGCCACTGCTGCCCTCAGCAGTGGAATCTTGGAGAACGGTTTGCCTCGCGGTTCGTTTGCGATCTACACGAAGTAACAAAAGTCTTAGCTTCGTGCCTTGTTCGGTACACTGCCACTGCTGAGGGCAGCAGTGGCACCCGGCGGATGTGACGACCGGTGTGATTTTCAGCATCGCTTGCGCCGCATTCCGCATTCCGCACTCCGCATTGAACTTACCATCAACCACCACGAAAGCACGCCATGCCTGATCCCACGATTGTCGCCATCGGCGGCGGCGGCCTCGGCCGCGATCCTTACGACCCGCGGCTGGACGACTACCTGTTGTCGCTGACTGGGAAGTCGACGCCCAAGGTCGCCTTCCTGCCGCAGGCCAGTGCTGAAAGCAAGGATTACGTCGTCCGCTTCTACGACAAGTACGGCTCGCGGAGCCAGGCCACTTACATCAACCTGTTCAACCGCACGATCAAGGACCTTCGCAGCGTGCTGCTGGCCCAGGACATGATCTACGTCGGCGGCGGCAACACGGCCAACATGCTGGCCATCTGGCGGGTGCATGGCGTGGCGGACATTCTCAAAGAAGCCTGGGCGCAAGGCATCGTGCTGTGCGGAGTGAGCGCCGGTTCGATCTGCTGGTTCGAGTCGAGCGTGACCGATTCCTTCGGCCCACAACTGGCGCCGTTGCACGACGGCCTGGCGCTACTGCCGGGCAGCAACTGCCCGCACTACGACGGCGAAGCGCTCCGCCGGCCGGTCTATCAGGAACTCATCTCCGAACGCATCCTACCCGCCGGCTACGCAGCCGATGACGGCGTGGCGCTCTGCTTCTGGGGGACCGAGCTGCATGAGATCGTCTCGATCTACCCCAAGGCCCGGGCTTGGCGGTTGGAACCGGGGGATGATCCGGAGTATAAGGAGAAAGGCTTGCCGGGATTTGTGGAGAGGGAGCTGGTACCGCGGGTGTTGGAGTGAGCATGAAGCACGGAAGTCTTCGTGGGAGTCGATGGAGAACGTCATCTTGAGGCAAGTCCGTTAGTAAAGTGAGCTTGCCTAGGCTTGCCCGTTAGTAAAGAATATGGCGAATCACTTTACTAACGCTCGCCTCTGGTAAAGAGACCTTTACTAATGAACAAGGCCGATTTCTCCAAGAACTTTCCAGGCAAACTCGTCTCCATCGAGTTCACGGAATACCCTAACGGATTGCCGGATAAGGCAGTTAAGACAAAGGCGTTGGCCTATGCCCCCGATCCACTCCCCCCCAGATTGGACTGGAAAGCTATCCTCCTTGAGTTGTTCGACCCGTATACCCAAACGATCGCCGAGTTGGGCAAACTCAACGGCCTGCACAAGCGGGTTGGCAATGCGGCGGGCCTGCTCCGCACGCTCTGGATGCGTGAAGCCAAGCTCTCTTCGCAGATTGAGAATATTGACACCACGGCCGAGGAACTGGTGCTCGCCGGTGCCGGCCGCACCTTGGGCGTGCGGGAGAGCAGTCGTGAGAGTTGGAACTATGTGAAGGCGCTGGAGCATGGCGTGGCCTCGAAACTGCCGTTCTCGACCAGGGTGATCCGCGAGATGCACAAACTCCTCTTGTCCGACGTACGCGGAGACGAAAAGCGGCCGGGCGACTTCCGCACCGGCGGAGTTTACTTGGGGGACAGTTCACGGGGCGTCAAGGCAGCTCGTTTCGTACCGATGCCGCCCGGTGATGGTCTCACCACCGCCATGAGCGACCTGGAGAAATTCGTCAACAAACCGCATCCTGAAATTCCTCCCTTGTTTGTTGTTGCCCTGATGCACTACCAATTCGAAACCATCCACCCATTCAGCGATGGCAACGGCAGGATCGGCCGCGTGCTCATTTCGCGGTCTTTGGTCAAGGAAGGGCTGTTGGAACATCCCGTCGTTTATATGAGTGCGTACATCAACGAGTTCAAGAAAGAGTATGTCGACCTGTTGCTCGGCATCAGCCAACAAGGTGGCGAGTACTGGTCACGCTGGATTCGCTTCATATTGGAGGCAATACGTACTCAGGCGGCGGATGCAATCTGGAGAAGCGAAAAGCTCATTGGACTACGGGAGAACTATCACCAGGCGCTAAAGCAAAACGGCGCTCCGTTTCGCCTGTTTCAGATTGTGGATGAGCTCTTCACGATGCCCGCAGTCAACGTCAATGAAATCGTCGAACACACGGGCGTCAGCAAGCCTACTGCCGCCACCTATATTAGCCGATTGGAGAACATCGGC
>JBGTJT010000040.1:0-5541 GCA_041744995.1 Pirellulales bacterium
CCGGCAATCTCCTGGAACCGCTCGATTGACTTGGCCACCTCCGCATGGCCGTGCCCCCGTTGCCGCCAGGCGTTGGCCAGCGCCGTGATCGCGTCCGGGTACTGCCGCCGGGCAATCGCAATCATCCCCTGCTGCAGATAGAAATCGGTGGCCGCCTGCCGCCAGGAAGGCAGCGCCGTTTCATCGACGCCCAGCTCGAACGTATTGGCCGCCGCCCGCAGGTGCTCGGTGGCCGAATCGAAATCGAGCCTGTTGATCAGAGCGTCCTCCGCCAGCGCCCCCAACGCTTGCCCCCGCCAAGGCCCTTGGGGCTTGGCGTCGACAAATCCCCGCCAGTGCGTCTCGGCCCGCTGCGGCTGGCCCAGCCCCACAAAGCACTGGCCAATTCGGAAGCCCGAGGCGTCGGCAAACACGTTTTCCGGGTACGTCGCCTGCACCCGCGCGTACAGCTTGCCCGCGTCGGCGAATTTTTCAGTTTTCCGCAGTGCCTCGGCTTCGTTATACAGCCGCTCCGCCTCCCCGCCACCGACAAACCACTTGCTCGACATCCGCCCCCGCAGCAGCCGCTCAATGTACGGATCTTGGAAGTCGTTGTACTGGATCACCTGCAACGCGGCGTCGACCGTCTTCTGGGCCGCTTCACGCTGATCCCGCTGAAGTTGCAGAATCGCCAGGATGTCGGCCGCTTCCAGCGCCCCGTAGGTCGGCTTGTCGAGCTTGGTGATCGCTTGCAGACCGGTGATCGCTTCGTCTGTTTTGCCGTCGAGCGCTTTCTTCCAAAGCTGGTAGACCTTGATCAACTCCTGGGCCCCTTCGTCCAGCTTGGCCTTCTTGAGCGTCTTGAAATACGCTTCCACTCCCGCCGTATCGCCGGTGGCCAGCATGATCCGGCCCAGCGGCCGGGCCACCTGGCCGCGGACCGCCGGGTCGCCGCTTTGCAGCAACCCGTTGGCGATTTGCCGGGCCTCGTGGTACTTCTCGGCCGCCACCGCGTCGTGCAGGTTCTTGAGAGTCGGCCGCTTGTCCGCCAACGTGACCGTACGCGTTGCACAGAGAACGGTCGCCGTTAGCGCGACGGTAGTGAGCCAAGAAACGGTCTGTCGGCGCGTACCGGTAGCGCGGAATTTGGGGGTGGTTTTCATGAGAATGCCACGCGAGGCTTGTGACGCCTCGCGCTGTTCGCTGGAGACGGGAGCCGAACCGCCAGCTACGTACTGGCCCGCTCGTTACTCCAAATCGGGCCGCCCCTTGCGCGTTCCTTCCGACACACTCTCCCGTCTTCTTGACGGAGCACACCTCGTGATGTGCCTGCGCTCGACGACTGCCGAGAAACTACCACGACCAGCAGATGTTGCCTACGGAACGACTACGGAAGCGCACCCGAACGACTCCGGAAGCACACCCAAACCAATCCCTCCGGGCTGCCGATCTCATTCCGTTCCCGTTCCGTTGATCCCTTTGCCACCAGCCTCTCCAATGTCAATTTGTCAGCATCGACTAGCGAAGGTCAATCGCGAGGTAGACGAGAATGAATTTTGTGTTACAACCCTGGCATCTGCTGCTGTGGTGTGTCGCCGGCTGGGTCAACCGGGAGCAACAACAGGCAATCGAGTACCTGCTGACCGAGAACCGGGTGCTCAAGGAACTCCAGGGCGCCAAGCGGATTTTACTCAACGACGACCAGCGCCGACGGCTGGCCGTCAAAGGCAAACTGCTGGGCCGCCAGCGGCTGGAGGAAGTCGGCACGCTGGTTACGCCCGACACCATCCTCCGCTGGCATCGGGAACTGGTTGCCAGGAAGTGGGACTATAGCGACCGGCGAAAGGCATCTGGCCGGCCGCCACTGTCGGACGAAGCCGTCCGGCTTGTATTGCGGATGGCCCGTGAGAATCCGACCTGGGGCTACGATCGCGTCGCCGGCGCCGTGCAGAATCTTGGCCACCCGATCAGCGACCAGTCGGTCGGCAATATTCTCAAGCGGCACGGCATCGAACCTGCCCCCGATCGCAAGCGAAGCACTTCCTGGTCTACGTTCCTGAAAGCCCATTGGGACACGCTGGCCGCCACCGACTTCACCACCGTCGAAGTCTGGACCGTCCGCGGCCTGGTCACGTTCTACCTGATGTTCGTCATGGAGTTGAAAACGCGGCGGGTCCACTTCGCCGGCTGCACGCCTAATCCCGATGAACAATGGATGGTGCAAATCGCCCGCAATCTGACCGACTGCGAAGACGGCTTTCTCAACGGCAAGACGCACCTCCTGATGGACCGCGACACCAAGTTCACCGCGGCGTTTAGGAATCTGTTGGAGAATGAAGGCATCCAACCTGTGCTATTGCCGCCGCGAAGCCCGAATTTGAATGCACACCAGGAACGGTTTTTCGGCTCGCTAAAAGCCGAGTGCCTGGACCGGATGATCTTCTTCGGCGAAGCCGCGCTGCAAAACGCCGTGCGGCAGTACCTCGAGCACTACCACAGCGAGCGAAACCATCAGGGCCTCGGCAACCGGCTCATTGAGCCGGACCACGACGTCGGCGGCGTTGCCGGGACGGTCGGCTGCCGCGAACGGCTCGGCGGGCTGCTGAAGTATTACCACCGGCAAGCCGCGTAGCGGGCGGAAAGTGAGCGTACGGTGAACCGCATCTTGCTGGGAAGTGGCGGATGCGTTAGCGATCGGGGCGTGTGAGGTGTCGGCGACGTTGGTGACGCTTGCGCTCCTCGCGGCGGATGGCGTCGATTGTCCAGACGCAGTCGGGATGGGACTGCAGCCAGCGGTCGGGAAGCAGGTAGTCCAACTCCGAAGCGGTGACCGCTTCGCCGGCTGCGGATTGCCCAAAGGCCCGGTCATCGCGATGGTAGGGTAATCGCGTGAAGAGTTCTTTGAGCCACGCGAACGGTTCCACGCCGTTGGCCTTGGCGCTGCTGACCAGCGAGTACATCACCGCCGCGCCGTGGCCCCCGCGCGGGCTGCCGACGAACAGGTAGTTCCTCCGCCCGATCGCCGGAAGCTTCACCAACCGCTCGGCAATGTTGTTGTCGTAGGATAAATAACCTTCTTGCGTGTAGCGGCACAGGGCCTCCCATTGATTGCGCGTGTACGTGAATGCCGCGCGGATCGGGCTTTTGGGCAGAATCCGCTTGTCTTCGCTTTCATGGTCGAGCCACGACTTGAATTCAGCCAGGATCGGCAGGGCGTGTTGCTGCCGGCCGACAGCGACGGCGGCGAAGTCGCGCTCCCCGCGCAAGTTCTTCGCCGGGAACGCTTCGCTGAGTTGCTTCTCGATCTGACTCAGCCTCGCGATGAAGCCCAGCGCATGGTTCGCGCGTAGCGGATCGTTGTCGATCGCTTGATGCCAGTAACGGCGCGCATGCATCCAACAAGCAACTTCCCACACCGAGTTGCCTGCGAAGATTCCGTCGTAACCTGAATACGCATCGGCCTGCAGATAACCCGCGAAGCCGGCCAGGAACTTCGCCGGGCCGTCGCGTTCGCGGCTGAGCGTGAAGTCGTACACCGCGTAACGATGCAGCCAATCGCCCAAGTAAGGCCAGAATTTACAAGTCCGCGTCGTGCCGCGGCCCGGCTCGAGCATCTTGATCGACGTGTCGTCGGTATGAATCACTTTCGACTGGAGCACCAAATGCTTCATGCGATCGACCAGCGGCCGAGACAGGTCGGCCAGCGCCGCTTGCCAGCCGCACAGCGTGCTGCGCCGAATCGTCATGCCCAGTCGCGAGTGAACGTCCTCTTGCCGATACATGGGTTGATGATCGCCGAACTTGCCGAGCACCGTGTGAGCACAGAGGCCCGGCCCCGGCAAGCCTTTCTCGATCGGCTGGGGAGGCTTGTCGGCGATCGCCACATGCTCCTCGCAAGCGCGGCACGCGTACTTCACGCGATCGTGCTGCAAGACCTTCAACTGCGCCGGAATCAGCTCCAATTGCTCGCTGCTTTCCACGCCGATCTCCTGCCGCAACTCGCCGCAGCAGGGGCAAGTTCGCTCCTCGGCGGACAGTTCATGGCGAATGATCTCACGCGGCAGATGAGCGGGCAGCATACCGCTGCGGCCAGGCGACTTGCGACGGCGCTTGCGAGAGTCACTCTCGATCAAGTCGTCTTCCGGCCGGCCTTGCTCCAGTTGCTCGGCAATCGCTTGGAGTTCCTCCAGCGAGAACAACAGCAACTGAGCCGGATCGATGCGTTCCTGGCGGGAACCGCGGATGCGCTGCAAGAGCAACTTGATTTGATGCTCCAGCGCGGCGACTTGACGCTGTTTCTCTTCGAGCGTCTGCGTGAACTGCTCGACGACTGCTTGACGTTGCGCGTGCGATTCAGACAGGTCACGCTGCGATTGAGCCAGCAGTTCCTTGAGCCGTTCGTTTTCGATTTGCAGATCCCTTGCGTTCATGCTTATATTGATGCGCAAGGCGGCTCAATTATTCCCTTTCACCGGAAAGAATTTCAAAAAAAGCGCGCTGGCAACAACGGCATGTCACCAGCGCGCTGAACGCTCGTCGGCCGAGTCCTTCTTCAACTGGCGAGTGAGTATCGCTTGCGCCGTTGCACCTTGCTGTAGTCGATGCCCCGCAGCAGCATGGTCAACTCCTCGCTACGGATTTCAGCGGACTTCTGATCCTCCGCCACCTGCGGCATTTGAAACGTGCCGCGCTCCAGCCGCCGATACCAAATCGCCAGACCGTCGCCGTCCCAGTAAAGGATCTTCAACTTGTCGCGCCGCCGATTGACGAACAGGAACAAGTGCCCGCAGAGCGGATCTTGTTCGAGCACTCCCGACACGAGTCCTTGCAAGCCATCGAATCCCTTCCGCATGTCCGTGGCATCGGTGGCGACGAAAATCCGGGTGCCGGTGGCAATGCTCAGCATGACGGCGCTCCTGCGGCAGGGCAGCGGGCGATGACCTCGAGCAGGCGGGCAATGGTGTCCGGCCTCGCATCGGATGCGAACCGCAACGTATAGCCGCCCGGCGTGCCAATCTCCAGCGGCGCATTCACCCTGCCACTGCCGGGCATGGCTTCCTCGCCTGTCGAGCCAATCACCTCGACAGGGATCAGCCGCCCGTTGCCGCCGGCATTCGCCATGATCAAGGCGTCACGCTTTTGCAGCTTTTTGCGCCAAGCATAGAACGACGGCTCCGAGATCGTTTTCTGCCGACAGAACGCGCGAATGCATAACCCGCTTCGCCGCTGCTGCTCCACCAACAATCGCCACAGCTCTTCCTTATTGGCCGCCCGCTTCGATCTTGCCATCACGAAACTCCCAGGTTCGAGGAACGAAATCCTCCAACCTACACGACCCTGCAAGATGCGGTTCACCGTACGCTCACGGCGGAAAGCTTGTCGAGAAGTATCGCGGGGCATCGGGCGTTCGCCGCTGCGCACCGCCTGCAAAAAGGCCACAACCGGCGGGAAATCAGCGCCACCTGATCCCAATACTCGGCCGAGATTCGACCTCGTGATCAACCTTAAGTTCCGACTCGACAACGATTACACGGTCGGCGGTGTTTTTTGACCACACGCCCA
>JBGTJT010000041.1:0-7853 GCA_041744995.1 Pirellulales bacterium
GGGGCGCCGCTTCCAACCGCGCCAATAATTCATCGATCGCGCCGCTAACAGCTTTTGGACTTTTAGTTTGGAGCTGAACCTGATCATCCACTTGCTTGATTTCCATGTCATCAAGTACAGCCGACAGCAATCGGGGTAGACTGAGCGAAACAACCTGCCGCGCCGTTGGGCCGCGCGACCTAATGGACCTACTGATAAGACGTTCGATATGTTCACGATCGTAATCGGTCAGTTCTTCACTCAGGTCGATGTAGTTTGCCCGCAGTTCTTTCAAAACCGGATTGCGCCACGCTTCAACCTTGTTTTCAAGCTGTTCGACCGAAACCCCATCGAGAGGTTGAAAGCAAGCGGTTACTTGAGTTCGCTCTCCAAGTTCAATCCGCGCTGTCATTGCCTGGGTGTAAAACGCCAAGGGCAAGTAGAGACCGGAAGCATCGTTAAGCTCCTCGCGGTATCGTTCACGCCAGCGATTCGGGAGACGAGGGAACCAGTTGCTCACGTTCAAGCAGACGACGATGTCTCCAGCGGGGGCACGGCCTACCTGTTCTCGCAACGGTTGTTCGTTCTCTTCATTTCCATCTATCGCATCCAGTATGTCAGGCAGATCACGCTGCCAAGCAAATAGCACGGTTGTGCGGTCAGGTGTAATGTAGACACTTGACTTGCCAAACGTTTCATTAAGATCGTAATAGACACGTTTCCCGCGAGTCTTCTTTTCCGCTTCTGGCGGCAGCGACTCGACAAACTTCTTTAAGCTGAGCGGGTGCTTTAACGTGACTTGAACGGTCCATGTCTGAACCGCACTACGCCTGGTAATGAAATAGGAGAAATCCCCCTGTTCCTTGCGCAATGGAGTCAGCAGCGTGATCGTCTCAATGTTGTCGAGCGCCAACACCGCATGCCGCCCCCGCTCCGTCCACCCGTTCGGCACCGAACTTCCGAAATCGCACTCAAGCAATCTTCGCCCTTGGTCCGTCTCCAGCATCGCTGGCACATCGATCAGCACGGCGAGGTTGAACTCATCGCAGATGAGCGATGTTTCGCGCTGGGAAAATTTCTCGCCCCCGGCAGCCGGGATGGTCTGTAGCAAGCCGGTAAATAAACAGACGAACGTCGCAAGAAGATAACGCATCGACCAGCCCTCCCTAGGGTTTGTGGCACGTCAGCTTCTTCAAGCGTAGCAGAGCAGGGCGGAATCGCGAAACATCGCAGCACCCACATCTGTAAGACGGCCCTCCGAGGCCGTCTACAAGAAACTATGTTTTGTGACGTCTGCCGCAACGTGAGATACCAGGCGGCAAAAAACGCTACGTCCTGTCTAGGCTCCCACGACTCGGAGCTGCGCTCCTCGTGGACGGCCCAGGGGACCATCCTACGATCCGCTATGGCACTGGGGCCGCTTCGCGGTTCTCGTCCAGCCGGTCTTGCGGGTCGAGTTCGAATTCTTCGTCGCGCTCGAAGGCGTTCTCGCGCTCTTCAAAGTCGTCTTCCTGCCGTGGGACGTCCTGTTCCAGTGGCGGGGTCGATTCGCGGAACTGGTCGTCGGCGTCCGCCTCGCCGGGGCCGGCGGCGGTGTCGGGATCCAGGTCGTCGGCGGCGATCACCTCGCCGCCCCCTTTGGTGAACAGCGCCAGCAGCGTCTGCGGTGCGATGTCCTTGCTCAACCGCCGCACCGAGCCGTCGGCGAAACCAACGATGAACATGCCGTCGTCGTGAATCTTCAGGCCGGCGGTCGGGTTGTTCGCGTCCGGCGTCCAGTCGGCCGGCTTGGCCCACGGCACGGCGTGCTCGGCGTCTACCTCTACCAGCACGATCGTGTTCGACATGCCGTCGAGAATGCGGGCGAAGGTGGTCTTCTCGCTGGCGTCGATCACGCTGTCCTCGGCGACGACCGCCAGGATGTTGCTCATGCCCGGCGGAACGTCGTCGCTGGTGCGGAAGATCGCCAACGACGTCTCGGAGAGCGGCTTGTTCGCTTCGCTGTCCCAGCTTTGTTCCTTGTTGAATTCCTCGTAGACTGCGGTCTCCTCCAAGAACGGCAGCACCGCCACCCGCCAACTGAACAACGGCTCGTCGTTTTCGCCCGTGACCGCCTGCGCGGGCAGCGATTGAAACACCGCTTCGTAATTGTGCAGCGCCAGCATTACCTGCTTGATGCTGTTCAGCGGCCGCATCCGCCCTTCAGCTTGCTTGGCGGTCTCGATGGCCTGGTCGCGCAACGCGGCCAGCTTTTCGTTGAAGCCTGCCGGCCGGGGCAACGTGAAGGTAACCAGTTTACCGTCGGATTCGAACTTCGCGGTTTTAACCATCTGCTCGGCCATGGCGATCGCCGGCAGTAGAACCTCTTCGGCTTCGGCGGGTACCTGCCGCTGGCCCTCGGCGAGGAATGTCTCCCCCAGTATCAGCATCGCCTCCAGCGTGCTCTTGGCTTCCTGAGCCGATTGCTCGCTGGCACCGACCAACTTGCCGTTGAGCAGATCGCCGCGGGTGAGGTTCAGATGCAACTCGATGGTGTCGAGCTTGTCGATCAGCGCCAGCAGCGGCTTCATCGGTGCCGGTATTTCGTCGCCCGCTTGCTGCGTCATCGCCTTGACGGTCGGCCGTGCCTGCTCGGCGGCGACCAGCAGGGTGACGTCGCTGGAAAAATCGGCCTCGGCGGCCAGCTTGCCCAGCGCGGTCGAAGCGCCGGCCCCGTCGAGGATCGGCTTGAGCAGATCCTCGGTGGTCATGATCAGCGTCTTGCCGTCTTCCGATACGTAATAAGCACGCACCTCGGGCATGAACTCCGACTCCTGCCGCCAATACTTGTGGCCGCCGTGTTCGGCCTCGGTGGCGCCTTCGTTCATTGCTTTCAGCTTTTCCTGGTCGATCGGCTCGCTGAACACCATCCGCGCCGCGAAGACCGGGCCGAATGAATTCTCCGTCGGCACGCCTTGCAGCACCAAGACCTGTTCGAGATTCTCCGGCCCCTGGCCCAAGGCGTTCTGCATGCCGGTGGTGAAGTCGCCGACGGCCGCTTCGGGCAGCGTCGCCACGGTATCGGTCACCAACTGCTGCTTCCACAGTTCGGCGGGCCGGGCGACCAGCGCCATCTGAAAGCCCTCGACCATCCAGCCCGGATCGATGCCCGCGTTCAATGCGGCAGGCTGACGGGGGCGATCGGCCGCATTACCAGTTTCGCCAGTGGCCGCGTCGTCGGCATCGGCCGGCGTTGAGTCGGCATCGGCGGCCGGTGCATCGCCGCCATCGGCCGGGTCTTCGTCTCCTCCACCACAGCCCGCCAGCAACACGCAACACAACAGAGCAGCAGACCAACGCAACCAGATAGCAGACATGGGAAGACCCTCATAAAAAACGACAAACTGGGGAGAACATCAACACCGCAACGAACTTGCTAAACTTCCTTCTCGTTGATCCAACTCATCAACCGCCGCAATTCGATACCAACCTTTTCCACGCCGTGCTCACGCTCCAGGCGGCGGCGGGCCTTGAAGCTCGGCGCGCCCGCCTTGTTCTCCAGGATCCATTCCTTGGCGAACTGGCCGGTGCGAATCTCGTCGAGAATTTTCCGCATTTCAGCCCGGGTTTCATCGGTCACGATCCGCGGGCCGCGGCTATAGTCGCCGTATTCGGCGGTGTTGCTCACACTGTACCGCATGTAGTTCAAGCCGCCTTGGTAGAACAGGTCGACGATCAACTTCACTTCGTGCATGCACTCGAAATAGGCCATTTCCGGCTGGTAACCCGCCTCGACCAGGGTGTCGAAGCCCGCCTTGATCAGTTCGCTCAGCCCGCCGCAGAGCACCACTTGCTCGCCGAACAGGTCGGTCTCGGTCTCCTCGGCGATGCTGGTCTCGATCACGCCCGCCCGGGCGCCGCCGATGCCCATTGCATAGGCCAGGCCGATATTGCGGGTGGCGTCGTCGGCCCCTTCGCCCAGGGCGATCAAGCAGGGGACGCCGCCGCCCGCCTCGAACTCGCTGCGGACCAGGTGGCCGGGGCCTTTGGGGGCGACCAGCAGCGTGGCGACTCCCTTCGGTGCGACGACCTGGCCGAAGTGGATGTTGAATCCGTGCGAACACATCAGCACGTTGCCCGGGGCGAGGTTGTCGCGAATTTCTTCTTTGTAGACGTCGGCCTGCACTTCATCGGGAAGCAGGATATTGACGACGTCCCCCTGCTTGGCCGCCTCGGCCGCCGAGACCGGTTCGAAGCCGTGCTCCTTGGCCAGTTCGTAGTTCGCTCCGCCGGGCCGCTGGCCAACCACCACCTTGCAGCCGCTGTCGCGAAGGTTTTGGGCATGGGCGTGCCCTTGCGATCCGTAACCGATAATCGAGATCGTCTTGCCCTTGAGCGCCGACATATCGGCGTCTTTTTCATAGTAAATCGTGGCGGCCATGGGGAACTTTCCAATTCAGTGTCGATGGGTTGGTAGTTTGTTATTAACCACGGAGGCACGGTGGACACGGAGAGAGTTGGGGTTTTGATTGCTATCGTCCTTCTCCGTGTCCTCCGTGCCTCCGTGGTTCAATCTAAATGAACTTTAACCAGCACTCGCCTTGCGGATGCCGCCCTGCGCTTCCTCGCCGCGTTGGATGCCGCGGACCAGGGCGATGCGGCCGGTGCGGACCAGTTCGATGATGCCGAAGGGGCGCATCAGGTCGATGAAGGCTTGCACCTTGCGTTCTTGGCCGGAGATCTCGATCATCACTTCCTGCAGGCCGACGTCGACGATCTTGCCGCGGAAGATTTCGACCAGTTCGCGAATCTCGTGACGCTGCCCTCCGTCGACCGCTTGCACCCGCATCAGCATCAGGTCGCGTTCCACATACTCTTGCGCGCTGACGTCGTCGACGCGGACCACCGTTACGATTTTTTCGAGCTGCTTGCGGACCTGCGCGAGTACGCTGTCGTCCCCCATTACCACGAAGGTCATCCGCGACAGGTCGGAGTTTTCGGTGGCGCCGACGGCCAAGCTGTCGATGTTGTAGCCGCGCGAGGCAAGCATGCCGGAAATGTGGGCCAGCACACCAGGCACGTTCTGCACCAGGGCCGACAGGACGTGTCGCATGGGAATCTCCAGAAAACGGGGAAACTTACAGTGTAATGAGACCGGTTTAGCCCAACAAGTAGCCTGCCGCGGCTCGATTCTTGGCAATCGATCGACCGACGGGAAGCCAACAATCGGGTATTCGACCCCGGAGGCACGGAGAACGCCGAGGTTGAGAAAGGAAGCAAGGCAGTGGCTGGTCGAGTCGGGATCTCGCGGATTCGCCTGGACTGGCCTGCTTTCAGGGCCGGGATGTCCGTGGTTCCGATTGACACTTCAGACGGCCGAAGTGCGACGAATTCCCTTGTTCGACTTCCAGCCGCACCGCGTCTGGCGTAAACTCATCGTTGTAGGTGGTTCGTTTCCGCTTCGCTAGTTCGTCCCTCCTTCGGACCTCTCGTGGGAACCATCGTTTCGGCTCCCGCTGCTGTCCGGAACTCGTGGGCTGTCGCACTGTCGCAACTCCGATACTGCTTGGACTCGCGGTCCGTTCGTGGTATTTTATTAGTTGCTCATTTGCCGACTTGCGATGCTTGCTTGCCGTGCGGTTGGGCGGTCGCCACGGAAGGTTTTTCGTCGGCGGTGTGGCCGACTTGAACTTCCCAACCAGCGATACCGACGCTTCCTCCCCCCTGCACTCCCCCGAGGCGCCCATGCGTTCCATCCAGCTACTTGCTTCCAAGTCCAGGCAGGGATTTAACCTGTCGCTGCTGGCTTTCGTGTTAGCCGGCGGTTGCTCCGGCGAGGGAAAACGCGAGTTCGTCAGCGTCGGGACGGCGCCGGTCGGCGGAGCGTTCTACACCGTTGGCAGCGCTATTTGCGAAGTCGTGAACGAGCATCAAGACGGCGAGCCAGGGGCGGCCGCATGGCGTGTGAACGCCGAGGCAACCGGCGGATCGATGGAGAACATCCGCTTGCTGACTCAGGGCAAGCTGCAATTCGCCATGTCGAACTCGTCGATCACCTATTTTGCCGTCCGCGGCGAAGGAGACTGGGAGCAGGACCACCAAGTCCGTTCGGTGATGACGTTGTTTCCGAACATCGCCATGTTCGTCACCCGTGCCGACTCCAACATCGAAAGCATCGCCGATCTGGAAGGGAAGCGGGTGTTCCTTGGCCCCGAGGGGGCCGGCTTTGAGTATTTTGTCGAACCGATCCTCAAGGCCCACGGCTTGACGATTGCCGACTTGCAGCCGCGCTACGGCAGTCAACAGAGCGCCGTCGACATGCTGGGCGACGGCGCGGTCGACGCGGCGATGGTGGGGGGCGGCATTCCCAACCCCGCCATCACACAAATGGCGCAAGCCAATTCGATCCGATTCGTTCCCTACGACGACGCGGCTCGCGAATCGTTGATTGCCGATTATCCATTCTTCGAGGCGGCAATGATCCCGGCAGGCACTTATAGCGGTTTGCCCGACGAACAGCCGAGTTTGAACGTCGGTTCGGCCCATTTGATTACGCACGCCAACGTAGACGACGAATTGGTTTACGAGTTCACCAAGCGGGTGTATGAGAACCGCGAACAGATCGCCTCGCGGCATCGGGCCGCCAGCGCGATCCAGCCTGACACGGTAGCCACCCCGACGGGAACGGAGTTCCATCCCGGCGCGATCCGCTACTATGAAGAGATTGGCGTTTGGCCGGGATCCGACGACTAGGGACGGAAACGGTAACGCCATGGCGGAAGTGGACGGCGAGTTCGTCGGAGATCGCAAGCTGCGTAGCTGGCTGGTTCCTGTTATTTCCGGCGCGCTCTGCCTGTTCGTGTTGCTGGAAGTGAACTTCGCGCACTTTTCGCCTCTTAAGGGGTTGGCCCTGTTCGCCACGGCGGGGCTTGTGCTCTGCTTTCTGCTGTTCCCCTTGCGAGTCCGGTTTCTGCCTCCCGCATCAGGCGCGGCCGTCGATTGGCTGTTGATAGCGCTCGCACTGGGATGCTGCGGGTACTTGCTTTATTTTGGCGGTGAGCTGGGGCAACGCGCGGGAATCTATGAAACACGCGATCTGGTCGTGGGGTTCGTCGGACTGTTGCTGGTAGTGGAGGCCACTCGGCGTTCGATCGGCTGGGCGCTGCCGGTGCTCGCCTTGTTATTCGTGATCTACGCTCACCAAAGCGTCGCTCAGCAGTTACCCGATTGGCTGTTTCCTCATCGCGGCCAGGATGTGGGCGATTTGATCGGCCAAACCTACCTCCGCACGGAAGGGGTGTTCGGAACCGCGCTGAGCGTGATGTTCAAGTACGTGTTCTTGTTCGTGCTGTTTGGTGCTTTTCTGGAGGCCAGCGGGGCTACCGGCTACATCATTGCCTTGTCGACGCGCGTCTTCGGCAGCCGCGCCGGCGGCCCGGCCAAGGTCTCGGTGTTGGCCAGCGGACTGATGGGTTCGCTCTCCGGCAGCGCGGTGGCGAATGCCGCCACCACGGGCACGTTCACGATTCCGTTGATGCGCAGCATCGGCTTTCGACCGCACATCGCCGCGGGGATCGAGGCGGCCGCGTCGTCCGGCGGTGCGTTGGTGCCGCCGGTGATGGGGGCCGGCGCCTACATGATGCTGGAGATTATCAACCGCACGCCGCCGGTGACGTACCTGGAAATCGTTCGTGCTGCGTTGATTCCAGCTCTGTTGTATTACCTTTCGATCTTTCTGCTGGTGCATTTTTACGCCAAGCGACTGACGGCGATCCCCGAGGAAGCCGCTTCTGGCGAAGAGAACGAGGTTCCCGATACGGAGACCTTGCTGGCGGCCATGACCGCCGGCGGAGACGACGCCCTGCCTCCCACCGGCACGAACCCGCCCACGTCGA
>JBGTJT010000042.1:0-7090 GCA_041744995.1 Pirellulales bacterium
CATATAATTAAGGAGTTGCGATTGTTACCGAGAAGCCAAGAGCAGGGAATTCTAATTGTCGCTCCCGCTAACACCGGCCACGTGCGGACAGGGGAAGAATAGTTGTCGCGGGAAGGGAGAAGTAGTTGTCGCTATACATGCGAGAATCCGGCCGTTGTCGTTGGCATGAATGTGCCGACACTCAATCCCAACGGTTGCTGCGGATTCATTCGAAATGTCGGTCGATCCCCCGCTCAAGCTCACCAACTCGGAGATTTCGGCGGCGTTCGCCAACCCCGGCGATGCCGACGTTTTTCCTCCGATCCTCACGATCGAAGAGGCTGCGGCACTGCTGCAGGTTCCCGTGGAAACTCTGCGGGACTGGCGTTCTAGGGGGCTGCTCAAAGGTTGTAGCCGGCGGAAAGGTAAGCGGGTCCGATTCTTTCGGGACCGGCTGATCCAGTGGTATTTCAACGAATAGTAATCCGCGCAATGCGCCCGAAAGGTAACTCTAAGTCCAATGTCGAGTGATGACAAGCGTGACAAATACGAACCCGTCGGCGAATTTGTTAGAATCTTCTGCCGCGGCAAAACCTGGTGGGTGAACTACCAGCACGATGGAAAGCAGATTCGTCGTACACTTAAAACTAGGAGCAAGAAACAGGCGAAGCTCGAGGCATTGAAGATCGAGGGCAAGCTGCAGAAGGGCGAGTCCGTGCGGGCGAAACGCACAGCTACCATTGATGAAATTCTCGACGCCTACGATGCGTACCTCATTGGAGAAGGCCGAGCCAAAAAAACGCTTTCCAAGTATCGGGCGGTGATGACCCACATGAAGACGTTGGCGGGCAAGCGTCACACCACGCACGGCGACGGCATCGACCTCGCTTTCGTTGACGCGTACCGGAGCCAGCGACGCAGAGACAAAGCCGGAGCGAAGACGATCCATGTCGAGACGGTGGTGATCAAGCAGATCGTCAAGTTCGCGGTCGGCCGCGAACTCCTTTCGGACGATAAGCTCAAGGGACTAAAATTAACGCGGCCCCGGCCGACACCACAGCCGTGCTGGTCCGTCGCGCAACGAGGTAGAATTCTGGAAGCGGCAAGGGCGACACCGTATTACGAACTGTTCTGCCTGTTGGCGGAAACGGGCATGAGAATTTCCGAAGCGAAATACCTGACATGGGACGACGTTGATCTGGAAAACGGTTTTCTCTATATCCGCCCGAAGCAGATCGGCCCGGACAAGGCCGACATGTGGACACCCAAGACGGGGGATCAACGGGTGGTGCCGTTGGCTCAGGTTGCCGTTGACCGGTTGCAAAAAATGCGGCGGTCATGCCGCTGGGTGTTTACCGCCAAGCCGACTCGCAGTCACCCCCGCCGCGACCGGCCGATCGACGAGCGCCGCGTGCTGTACCATTTGAAGAAAGTGCTAAAGCACCTCGACCTGCCGGGGCACCTTCACACGTTCCGGCACACGTTGATCAGCCAGGCGCTGGTCAATGGAACGCCAGAGTCTGTCGTCCGGCAGTGGGTGGGGCACGTGGACGCCGAGATCCTCAAGCACTACACGCACATTGCCAACACAGACTCCAAGGCTTATATGCAACGCCTGCATGCCGATCGTGACGGCGAAGGCGCCGGGGAGCAAGACTAGCAAGCCGCAGAACGCAAATACCAAGTAGTACAGTTTTCAGTACAATCCCAAGGAACCGAAAAATGCGTCGTCCCCAAACTAAAGCTACCAAACAGGTTACGGCAGCCAATACATCAAAAAGCGGAGAGGACAGGATTCGAACCTGCGGAGGGGTATAACCCCCTCACCGATTTAGCAAACCGGCGCTTTCGACCACTCAGCCACCTCTCCGGGCGCCGCTCCATTGAGCAGCGATAGCGAACTATATCGACGTTTCAACCTTAAACGCCTGTAGGGAAAATTCTAGGAAAATCGCCGCCGATTGCAAGTCGGGTTCGGTTTGCCTGGGGTCGGAGGCGACGTAAACTAGGACTGCCGCGCGGTCGTTTGGGGGACGCGGTCCGAAAATTCGGCGAATTTCGCTGCCGCCGGCCGGCAATAAGGACGCGACCCATCCGAGGGAAGTTCGCGCCACTGGGCTTCATTCCGCGAGGGACATTCCGCATGACAGTTGGCATCTGGCGGTTGGCGGCGGCCGTGGTCTTGGCGGCGTCGTTTATTTCGTCCGCTCAGGCGGAACGAGACGCTTGGATCGACGCCCTGGAGACGATTCAAGCCGAACGGTTGCAGTCCCATGTCGACGCTTTGGCGGACGACACCTTCGAAGGGCGCGAAGCGGGCACACGCGGCGGGCGGGCCGCGGCCGGATACCTGGTCCGGCTACTGGAGCAGACCACCGCCGAAGGCAAGGGGGACCGCGGCGGTTTCGGCCAGCCGTTCGGCAACGGCTATCGGAATTTGCTCGCTTATTTCGAGGGGAGCGATCCGCAACTCAAAAACGAAGTGATTGTCATCGGCGGCCACTACGATCACGTTGGCTACGGCCGCTCGGGCAACAGCCTCGGACCGGCCGGCTACATTCATAATGGGGCCGACGACAACGCCAGCGGCGTGGCGACGATGCTGCAAATGATCGACGCTGTAGAGCAATTGCCTCAGCGGCCTAGACGGTCGTTGCTGTTTGCATTTTGGGACGCCGAGGAACTAGGTCTGCTGGGCGCCAAGCATTGGGCCGCTCATCCGACCATACCATTCGATCGCATCGTCTTCTACATCAACCTCGATATGGTCGGGCGGTTGCGAAACGAGCGCCTGCTGATCTATGGCACACGAACAGGCAATGGATCGCGGCGGTTGGTCAGCGAATTGAACGAACGGACCGGCTTGAGACTCGACTTCAACTGGGAACTCAAGGAGAACAGCGACCACTGGCCGTTCGTGCAGCGAAACATCCCGATCCTGATGCCGCATACCGACAAACACGCCGACTATCATCGACCCGGCGACGACGCGGAGCGGATCAACGCGCCGGGAATGGAGCAGACCGGAAGGCTTACGTTTGCACTGGCTTACCAGTTGGCGACTCGGGACACGATTCCCAAATTCCGCTCGGCGTGGCGCTATGAAACGGAATACACCCGCCGACAAGCCGAACAGAGGCTTGCCGACCACGGCAGTCGATTGGGAGTCGCCTGGGATCCCATCCTCGCTCGCACGGGCGTTCTCCGCGTGACGAGAATCGCGCCATACTCCTCCGCCGCCAAGGCGGGCTTGCGGCCTGGGGATCAGATTGTCGGCGTCGGGGAATACGCGGTCGCCAACGGCGAAGAGATGCTTGCGGCGATACTCGCCGCTGACAGCGACACGCGCCTCCGCGTCGTTCGCGGCGAGGAACAGGTCGCCAGCGAGTTGGCCGTGCGTCTGGAAGGGCAGCCGATCCGCGTCGGCCTATCGTGGCGTCATGACGCCGCCGAACCGGAGGCACTTTTCGTCTCCCGCGTCGTGAGCGGCTCGCCCGCCGAGCGGGCCGGTGTGCGGCCGGGCGATCGCATTTACTCGGTCAATGGAGAGGCCATCAAGCAGGATACACCTTGGCGCGAGAAGTTCACCTCGCTGTCGTTTCCGCTCGAACTGGTGCTGGAACGCGAGGGACGGCTACGCACCGCGACGCTGCTGCAATACACGTTCGAGCCTCTGCCTCCGCTTCCGCAAGACGAACCAGCGACCGACGCAGTGCTCCAGAAGGCAGCGCCCTAAGCGAAAGTTCAAGAACTGTTTCGGTATTTGCGGGTTCCAATTTGAACAGGAGGAAACGAAGGGAACAGAGAAAAACATGACTCCGTTGCCTCTCGTCTCCTTTGTTGCCTCGGAAATCAGTTCGTAGACTATCCGAAGATGCCTGTCGCCTCGACCCAATCTGTTGGTCTTGCTTAATGGAATTGGAGTTCATCGATCAATAGGTCAGAATCGTGTGCAACGTGATGCGCTCGTGAGGATTCGCAATCATTGCAAGCAGTTTCAAAATCGCCGAGGAGCAAACAAAGTAGACCAGAGGCAACAGAGGCGATTCACCCCTCCGTTCTCTTCGTTTCCTTCAAATACCGAAGTCAAATTTTGGCCTTCCTAAGCGACGCCGAACACGTGGCTACTGCTCGTTCTGCATCGACGCCGCAGCCAGTTCTGGCACTAGGGTATTGGTAAGATGTCGCAGGATGCCGGCGATGGCGCCTTGTTTCTTGGTGCCTTGGGCGATCTTGATGTTCGCTTGCGCAAAGTTGGGGCCGAGGGAGTGCAAGCGAACTTGTTCAACCATCGCGTCGAACAGCTTCCTGTCGGCTGCGTGCAACGGACTGTGAATGAACAGCGTGGAGGGATTCATTACGTTCAGCAGCACGCCGATGCCGATGCCGAGGTAGAGATTCATCTTGGCGACGATCTCCCTCGCGTCGATGGTGCCGTCGATCACCGCGGCGACTGCTTCTTCATTGGTTATGCTGCGTCCCAGTTGCTTCGAGAGCGCCTTGCTCACGGCGGAGATGCTGCTGACTGTTTCCAAGCAACCGCGATTTCCACACCCGCACGGCAAGCCTTCCGGCTCGACCGTAATGTGGCCGATCTCGCCCGCCAGTCCGCAGGCGCCGGTCAGCAGACGTCCGCCGGTCATCAACCCCAGACCAATGCCGGCGCCGATGTCGACAATGCCAAAATTGTCGAGTCCTTGGGCGTTGCCGTAGTATTGCTCCGCCAGACATAGCGAATGGCTCTCCTGCAGCACGATGCATTCCATGCCCAGCCGGTCCTCCAGGTCGGGGCCGATGGTGTGATTGTTGGTCAGCGGCAAGTTGGGAGAGAGCACGCTGCGGCGGTCTCGGTAGTCGAGCAGTCCCGGCAGGCTGATGCCCATTCCGAGCGTGCGCAAGCCTCGCTTGTCCGCAAACGCCTGCGCCTGTTCGACCGCAGTCTCGATCAAGGCTTCGTAGGTGCCCGGCGTGGCAAAGCGATGCACGCGCTGCTCGTCCAACTCACCGTGCAGTCCGGCGGCGGCAAGGCAACATTTTTCGGCGTCGATCACCAGCGCCAACACTTGCGATGCTTTGCTCGCCAGACGGAGTTGCTTGGCGGGCCGGCCGCGCAGCGGGGCCGGGGCGTCTTCCTCTTCCAACAGCCCGGACTCCAGCAACGAAGCGACCGCTTTGGAGACGGTCGGCGCGCTGATTCCGGTCGCTCGGGTCAACTCCGCCCGCGAGGCGGGGCCGTGCCGTTGAATGACTTGAAAGACCTGGCGCTCGTTCATCTTGCCAAGCAACGACGGCCTGACGTGGGAAGCGGGAGTGACCTCCGGCGCGGCGTGGCTGCGATTGGATGCGTTCGTCAACTTGCACCTTACTCCGTTAGAAGTTGCAGCAGGCGATCCAAGACGTTCTTGGCGCTGGGTCGGCTGCTGGAAAGAAAAGGCCGTAGCGGAATCGGAACGCCGTCCATCCGATCGGTTGTTCCCGACGTATGCACCCCGACTCGGCTGGTCGCAACGCGGACCGTCGGGGCGATTTGCCCGACTCGATCCTCCGGCGAAATCAAAATGGTCGGCACCGCATCGAGCCGGGCGACGGCCGCCGCGGACAACTGCGCCAGCGGCTGTTCGCCAATCAACAGGCAGGCGTCGACCTCGCAACGCGCCAACAGGGCGTCGGCCGTATACTCGCCGGGACTGTATCGAGGATAGCCGCGCCGTAGGTCGACCGCAAACGGAAAGCCGGTCGAGGCGGCCAATACGCCGTCCACGGCGGCCTCGCCGGCGGCGCCCATGCCGATTGCATGGAAGCGAACATAATCGTTGAGCCGGCGAACCAGGCGAAAAAGCGCCTCGACGGTTCGATGGCCGTGCGGACCGTGGCTGAGACGCTCTCCGTGGAACACGACGCCCACCTGGCATTGCCGCATCCAGTCGGCCAAGTTCGACAACTTGTCGAAATCGAACAAGTCGGCGGCGGCGTGGTCCAGGGGTAAGCCTTGCAGCATCGCCTGCAGCGTCCGAATCGCCTCGAACTGGCCGTCTCCGTTGACCGGAACAAACAGGTCCGCGCGACTGCTGGTGTCGCTTTCCACTTCATCGACAACCACGACGCGGCGGTCCCGGCGGCCCCGCGGCACGTGCGCGCCGCTCGGTGCCACGGCGTAGCGGTCCCAGTGGCGAGGATGCGACTGCTGCGGATCGACGCCCCAGTAAATGACCAAGTCGGCTCGCTGGCGAACTTCGCCCAGCGTACAGGTGCTTTTGCCAACCTGCTGCATGGCGAGCATCGCCGCCTGCTGACAGCGCCCCCCGGCCAGATCGATCGTAGCGCCGGTCGCATCGGCCAACGCCACGGCCGATCGGGCCGCGGAACTTCCGCAACCTGCCAGGCCGAAAATAAGCGGCGCGGAGGATTCCCGCAGGATCGCGGCGGCGGCCTGCAAAGCCTCTTCGAGCGCACAACTTTGTCCGGCGACGGTCGCCGGCTGATCGGTTTGAGGGGAAAGTCCGGCAAACCACGGCTCGGCAAGGTGACATGCGCCGGCGGTCGCACGGACTTGACCGTCGGCGACGTGTACCTGCAAATCGTCGCACAGGCATCCGCATCGCTGGCAGGCGACGTGGGCAAAGGCGGGTTGTTCCATGGCGACGGGCATTTGACTAGCGTAGCAAAGCAGCGCCCGTCAAACCAGGGAAGTGCGCGGTCCCGGCATGCCCGAAAATGTCGGTCTTAGCGCCTATCGAATCACTTTCCCTTCCAGCCCCAACACCTGCGAGTTGGGCGCTGAGTTGCCGAACCGCTCGAATTGGTCGAACGTCCAGACGACCTTTTTGGACTTCGGTTCGATCTCGACCAGCAGCGGGTTGTCTGGGCCGGCGTGGCAATTGCCGATCATGTAGTTGCCGTTGGGCAGCACTTCCAGCGTGGTGACCCACGCCAGCGTGATGCTGTGCAAGTCGCTCTGCTCAATCTTCCAGACGATTTTCTTCTCCGGCGTGACTTCCAGCACGCTATGCCCGTTGCCGGTGGCGATGAGCGTGTTGCCGTTTTTCAATCGCAGGGCGGCGAAGCATTGATTGCCGAACGCTTCGGGACCATGCCCCCCTTTGCGCTCCTT
>JBGTJT010000043.1:0-5778 GCA_041744995.1 Pirellulales bacterium
GCCGCGCAGCGCGAAATGGCAGCACAGCGCGAGATGGCAGCGGAGCGCGGGCCGGACGCCGGTCACGGTATCGCACCTGCGCCGTGGATGCCTGCGGACTTGGCGCCTTGCCCGAACGCCTGTCGCGAGATCGATCTGCAAACCAAGCCCAGCCACCGGTTTCGCGGGCGGATGTTTTTGGATCACTTGATGGTCGAGGATTCCGCCAACCGGACGTACGACAACTTCACCGGCTTCGACTCGATCCGTCTCGGCGTGGCCGGTAATATCTACGAGAACCTCAAGTACGTGGTCGAGTTCGAGTTCGAGGGAGAGGAGACCGACTACAAGGACATCTTCGCCCAGTTCGACGAACTTCCCTGGGTGTCGACCGCGCGGCTCGGTTTCTTTCGGATGCCGGTCAGCCTAGAGGAGCAGACTTCCAGCCGCTACAACACCTTCATGGAGCGATCGGTCGCCACGACGCAATTTTCGCTCAGCCGCAAGTTCGGCCTGCGGATCGGCGGCGATGTTCGCGACAACGAGAACCTGTCGGCCTGGGGCGCGGTGTATCGCGATCTTTCCAACGACGACCCGGCCAACAGTGGCGGCTTTTACAGTGACCACAACGACACCGGCTTCGCCGCCCGCGTGGTCTGGCTCCCTTACTACGACGAGCCATCCGACGGACGTTACTTCCTGCATGCCGGCGGGTCGTTCTACCACGCCAGGCATTACGCAACCAGCGGCGCGAACCTCGATGCGGTCAATCCGACCGGCACGTTCCGCGGCTCGCTGGAGTTGGACAGTTACGACAGCGTGATCGGCACGCAGCTCGCCGACGGCGCCGACTACCATACGTTCGCCAGCGAACTTGCCTGGGTAAACGGCCCGTTCTCGGTACAGAACGAGTTTTACTGGCTCAACGCCAGCGACGGGGCGAACCCCTGGGGAACCTACTTCGAAGTGAGTTACTTCCTTACCGGCGAAAGCCGCGGCTACGATCGCCGGGAGAAGGCGTTCGGACGGGTGCATCCGTTCGAGCCGTTCTTCGCGGTCCGCACGGCCAACGGGGTTTGCCGCGGTTGGGGCGCGTGGCAATTGACCGCCCGCTGGAGCTATCTCGACGCCAGCGACGCGGACCTGACGGTGCTCAACAACAATCCGGCCGCCTTCGCCCGCGGAACGCAGAGCAACATCACCTTGGGCGTGAACTGGTATCTCAATCCGTATAGCCGCGTGATGCTCAACTACGTGCATGCCAACGCGTCGCCCAATGCGGGCAACGCGGGGGGCTTCGTCGACACGGAAGTAGACAACGTCGGCCTGCGATTCCAAGTCGATTGGTAGGCAACCCGCGCGGCGAGTTTGCCGCGATCAACGTATCCTGAAGGGCGCTACTGGGAGCGCACGGGCGGCCGGTTCGCATTAAGCGGATCGGCCGCCCTTTCTAGAGCGACTGACCGATATAAGCACGCAGCGCGAGCAAGTGGGTCGGGTTTGCTTATTGCTCATCTATTAGTTGATCAATCTTCTCCCAATCGAGAACCCGAACGATGAGCGGCCACATCTTGGCGGTTCGACGTGCGTAACCTAGATCGCGAGTGATCGCCCCGGCGGCGAATAGGCCGATCAACAATGCCAGTACCCAGGCAGCGTTTGGCCCAGGTCCTTGCGGAAGCCTAGCTAGAAAATACACAACGGTAATGAGGCCAATAACTACCGCCCATACCGGGAAATTCCGAAGAGCTACAGATAGCATTGATAGGCGATGGTGACGGTGAGCACGATAGAACTCCAACGCCTTACGCTCCGACTTACTCAAAGTTTTGGAAGGCTCAGATGCACACGGTGGTGATGAATAGGGGTTGTCGGAAGTATCGGACATGTGTGGATTTCCTCATGAACACTCAAGATGGTTCTTTAGGGGAGTGCGAGCGTGCGGCGCAGGGCGCTGTCGACCGGCTGCATATTCGATTTGCTGCCGAGCAGGCGATCGATTTCCGTTTCACGAACTGTGGCCAAGTTGTCGGTCATGATGACGGAATCGGTCCGCAATCCCATTTGCTGACCTTCTGCGGAAGTTTTCAGTACTTCGATGCGGCTGGGATGCCCGGCGCGCGCCAGGTTGCTGGAAATCATTGCCACGATCGTTTGATTCAGGCCAGTACCGAGATCATTGGCCTGTACGACCAGGACTGGTCGCCTCTTGGCCGTTCGCATATTGGAATCGGGGAACAGCACCAATGCGACATCGCCTCGCTTAATCGGCATCGTAAACATCCATATCCGGTTGGTCCCAATCTTCGGCGAAGGTGCTTAACCTCTGACGAAGGTCGGCAGCTTGCGCCGCGTCGATTCCTTTCGCCGCCAAGTCGGTAGCGCCAGGCTGCAGGAATGTCACGATCACTTTGCCCTGAGTATTGGGGGGCATGGACTCCAATAGCTCAACCTTGCCATTGCGATAGAACCCTTCGACAGACTTCAACATGGCCATTCTCCGTAGTGTTCGCTGTGTGGACCGGCTCGTGGGCCATGGCAAGTGACTTGAAAATGAATACTGCGGGCTAGTCAATTATCGATCGTGGGAGACTCCGTAACAAGTTCCTGGATAGCTCCGCGCAAAAAAAAACCGCCGACGCGTGGTTCACGCGTCGGCGGCTTGGGGAGGGAGTCGAGTCGTGCTTAACCTCGGGCGAAGGTCAGGCCGTTGTCCTTGGCCCCTTCGAGCTTGAAGGTGAAGCTGTCAGCGTCGGCGGCGAGCATCTGTCCGTTGAGCTTCTGGCCGTCCTGACGGGTTAGCGTCAGCGAGTCACCGTTGAGCGTGTAGCTGCCGCTGAAGCTGCTCGTCTTGCCGTTGGCGTTGGCCGTCCAGTTGAACGAGCCGTCTGCTTGCAGGTTCAACTGCACGGTGGCGTTGTTCGGCAGCGAGGCGGTCCAGGTGCCCACTCGTCCGGGAGCGGTCGGCTCGGCGGCTTGCGGCTGCGGCGCCGGTTCGCCACCGAAGCTGGCCAACATCTGCAAGGCGTTCTGCTGGGCATTGCCCGGCGCGGCTTGCTGCTGCGGCTGGGCCTGCTGTTGCGGCTGAGCTTGCTGTTGCGGTTGGGCCTGTTGCTGCTGCTGAGCTTGCTGCTGCTGAGGCTGGCCTTGTTGTTGAGGTTGGCCTTGTTGTTGCGGCTGCTGAGCGAACTGCTGTTGGCCTTGCGGCTGGCCGGCAAATTGCTGCGGCTGTCCGCCGAACTGCTGTTGCGGTTGGCCGAATTGCTGCTGCGGCACGCCTTGCGGGGCGAACTGCGGCGGGGCGGCCTGCGTGGGGCAGGTCGAGATTCGCACGGCCGGACGATGTTGGTATTTCGGGGCCGAGTAGTGGTGATGGCTCGAAGGACGACGATAACCGCCGCCACCGCCGCAACCCGCTTCGGCGGGAGTGGCACTGATAAAAGCGGCCGAAAGACTAAGAACCGACAGAGCGAACGTTTGAGCGAGGCGTTTCATGACTGGGTTTCCTTTAAGAAAAAGTGGTGAATTGTTTCCCTCTCACTACCCCAGCAAGCGAAACCTCCGCGAAAGTGTTACAGCGACGGCGGAAAAAATAGGCCGGAAACGTCCGCCAATCCATGGTAGGTTACCTAAGTGGTTGTTGTAAAACAGGTTGCGGCTACCAGGTTGTGCCGCAAAAAACCGCCGGCAGGCTCGGAGTCTGCCGGCGGTTCGTGACACTGCCGGTCGATCACTTCGACTGTTGACTCTCGATATAGTCCTTGGCCTTGGCCTCGTAGGCCGGCAGTTTCAGGCCGACTGTTTTCGCCTCGGCCAGGGCGTCTTCATACGACAGTCCCCCGTCGAGCACTCGGTGGGCCAGCCAGACCGCTCCCACCCGGTTCGCCGAGCTGCAATGCAGTAAGATCGGCTTGTTCTCGTCCTGGGCCAGCAGATCGCGGACTTCGTCGAACACCTCGTCGGTCAACTCGTCCGGAGTTTGGAACGGGACGTTATGGTAACGGAGGCCGAGTTCCTTGATGAACTCCTGCTCGTTCCAATCGGTCTCGCTCGGCTTGCGAAGATTGATCACGGTCTTGATCCCGCCCGCCTGGGCCATCTTGAAGTCTTCCTCGGCCGGCTGGCTGGCCAGGAAGACGCCGCCGAGCGTATGCAGTCGGGTGACCGAGCCGCACTCATACGGCTCCAGCTTTTCGGCCGCCAGCGGCGGCTTGTGCTCGGCCGGCTGGTCTTCGGCCCTGGCCGGTCCGCTGATTGCGGCGGCAGCCAGCAGGGCGATCAACAACACATTCATCCACCATTTAGTACGCATCGCAGTTCTCCTCAAGAAAGGGTTTGCCCTCGCGGGCGGGTTGAAATATCGTTATGTCGTCAACTTACGATATATATTACGCAAAAAAAGTTCCTCGGTTCACTCTCCAAAGCGATTTTCGACACAGGCCATGATGCCGGCCAATTGCGGTTCGGCCACCTCGTAATAGGTGCGGCGCCCCTCGCGACGGCTGTCGAGCAGTCCGCAATGCTTCATCAGCCGCAAATGTTCGCTGGCCATGTGGCTGGGAATCTCGCACGCTTCGGCCAGTTCTCCCACGGTATAACGCCCGTTCAACAACATTTGCACGATCCGCAACCGCACCGGGTGCGCCAGCGTCCGCAGGCACTCGGCGGCGGTTTCGAGCCGGCTGAGCGGGATCAGTTTGGTCGATTTGGAAATCTTGGTTGCCATCTCATTAGTAAATATATCGTAATATCACGATATTTCAATAGTCATGGCGAAAGATTTTCGTGCCGCGGAAAAGCACGGGAACTAACGCGTCAGAGGTTGTCAAATGGAATTATCACCGGCAATAACCGGAACATCGCATTGCGATGTTCGAGTGGCGGGCGCCGCCCCGCGGCGAGGGTCGCTCCGTCGAGCGGCGCATTTGCTGCAAGTGTTTTTGTAACAACGGTTTGACTTAAAACGGACGGCACGTGAGAATACATTTTGCGGAAGGCAATTCCCCCGCAATTCGCAAGTCGCAGTGTCCGGCGGGAACTTTCTCCCATTCTTTCGCGTCCATTGCTACGGAGCGGCTGTGAGAGACGACGTCCAATTAATTGAACAGACGCTTTCCGGCGATTCGTCGGCGTTTGGCGAGTTGGTCACGCGCTACCAAGATCGACTGCTCAACGCGGTCGTGCATGTGATCGGCTCGCACGATGAAGCACTAGACGTGGTGCAGGATGCCTTTGTGCAGGCCTACACCAAGCTCGATTCGTTCAAAGGCGAGAGTGCGTTTTACACTTGGCTCTACCGCATTGCATTCAATACGGCCGTCACGCATCGTCGCAAGCGGCGCTCCGAGATGTCGATTGAACGCGTGCGGGAGGAAGCCGGCGGCGAGCCGATCGACCGAGGCGGCGCACCAGATGAACCGCTGGAACAGCAGGAACGAGTCGCCCAGGTGCGGGCCGCCTTGGCCCGGCTGAGCGAGGAGCATCGTACCGTACTGGTGTTGCGGGAAATCGATGGTTGTTGCTACGAAACAATTGCCGAAATCCTCGACATGCCGGTGGGAACGGTTCGCAGCCGGTTGCACCGGGCGCGGCTGCAACTGCGGGATGAACTGAAGGAAGTATTTCAGGAAGATCATCATTAACATGAACGTTCGCAACGAAGAACTTTTGAGCGCCTATCTCGACGGAGAACTCTCCGGCGAAGAGCAGGCCCGCGTCGAGCAAATGCTCGCCGAGAACGGTTCGTTCCGCACCTTGCACGACGATCTGCGGGCGCTGCGCGTGGAGGTCGAGGCGTTG
>JBGTJT010000044.1:0-7608 GCA_041744995.1 Pirellulales bacterium
GGACCTCCTTGGGTGGAATGGCGTTTTTTATTCAACCATTCCGTTCTACCACGGGAGGTCCACTTTTTGGCAAGCTAGCACGCAACACAACTCCTTGCGCCACCGCGTGCTAGCACGCGAGGGATGCGAGTTACACCCATATTGTTTAGGATTTCGATATTCGAGCTTGGAATTTGCCTCGTCCGTATTCGTGGTTTATTCGTTGGTCGACTGCGTCAGCACGAAGTCGTGTTCGGCATTGGCTGGCGGTAGATCAAGCGACAGCCGAAACTCCTGCTGCGAATAGAGCGTGCCGTAGGGGGAGAGTTCGGTGACATCGCGGCCTGTGCCGGCCGTGATACGCGCGATATGGGGGCCGCCAATCGTGCCCTGGCCGGAGTGGGTCACGTAGTAGCCGTTGTCGATCGTCGCCGTCCCGCCGGGGCCGGTATTGCCGCGCGTCGCATCCGGCTCCAGCATGATGACGCCCGTCTCGACCGGCCGGCCGTCGATGGTAATGTCGCCCGAGAGGCGAAAACGCGGTACGTCTGTAGAACCGCATCCGGCCCATAAGCCGACAAGCAACATCGCCACGATCAGTGCATGCCGCTCCCATGATCTAAGGAACGGCTCTAGAATAACTTTCGCAATTGCTTCGTCTTCTTTCAGGTCAACTCCAGGGGTTGTTTGAACAGAAGGCAACAGAGATAACGGAGAACTGAATTCTCTGTTGTCTCTGTACCGCTTTGTTACCCGATTAAGGAGTTTGTTATGCACGATTTGTTTGCGAAAGCTTCCGCTACATGAAGTTACTGGATATACCGTTGGGACTACTGATCAATTTCAACGAAATCAAACTGACGGATGGCGTAAGCCGAATGATTCTGCCGGGAGCCAATCAGGAGTGAACAGAGTGTATAGGAGGTAACAGAGAGAGCTTCTACTTCGTTCTCTCTGCTTCCTTCTGTTCCAAAATCCTGAATGGTTACGAAATAAGTTTCGAGTGGTTCCTGAGCGTCTCCAATCAGTCACCGTGAAAAACTCCCCAGCGGCAGGCCGTCGCGCATGTTTCCCAGCGATCGGTAGGTTGCCAGATCAAGGTCTTCCGAGAGAAACTGTGTCGACCCATCCGCGAGAGCGAAGTGGCAGCCGCCGGGATGGAAGCTGCCGAAGGTGCGGGTATCCCAGGCCATGCTTCCTTTTTTCGTGGGCGCGGCGTTGATCGGTTCCTGGGCAGCCGCCACGTTGTTGGGCCGGCTCCACGGCCCGCCACTGCCGCCGTTGGTACGGTAGCCCGAAGCCCAAGTGGCGGCATAGGTGTCCGACTGCAAGCGAGTCATCTGGTACCGCTGTTCGCCCAGCAACAAGGTGTTGCTGCTGCCGTCGGCGATATCGGCGAAGCGGGTACTCTTGTTGTGCTGAAAAATGCCGTTGTAGTAAAACACCCAATACAACGGGAAGCCGCCGGCGGCGCAGTCGGGCGTGGCGCCGCCCCCCTGCACGCCGTAGTAATTGTTATTGGCCGCTTCCGGCGTCGAGTTGGGGTCGGAAGGGCATTGGAACAGCCCGTTGGGCTGCTCTTGCTCGGCCCGGTTGGGCGTGGTGGGGATCGGGCCGTCGTCGGGCATCCAGCCGTTGAAGCTGGCATTAAAATCGAATCGGTCATAGCGATTCTGTTGCTCGAGTTGCGGCAGAATGCGGATGGTCCAGGGCGCGCGGGTCTCGCGGTTCAGCGCGACACCCGTCTTCGTACATAGCTCGCCCTGCATGTCCGAGACACCGCCCGGCGGAAAGGCCCCATTCATGGTGTGGTAGTTGTGAATCGCCAGGGCGAGCTGCTTCATGTTGTTGGCGCACTGCACACGGCGCGCCGCCTCGCGAGCCGACTGCACCGCAGGCAATAGCAGGGCGATGAGGATGCCGATGATCGCGATCACGACCAGGAGTTCGACCAACGTGAAACCCGTCTTGCATGCCGAATGCGCCCGCATCAATCGACTCCTTCCATTCTTGAACTTTCACGATCGATGAAATTACTTCCGGCACCGCCTTATGCACCAGGCGATTAGACCCAAGGCACCTAGCAGGACCATGGCGGCGCCTGTCGGTTCAGGCACCATTAGCAGTGCCAGGTCGTTGCCTCCGCCGACGCTCATGCTAGTGGCGTCGTAATTGTAGTGCAGGGAGTAGGTACGGCCGTTACCGGCCAGGTACTGTGTTCCGCTTGGTGCATTATCGAACGTCCCGGTGATTGCGTCGCCGCCGTCGTTGTTGATGATCACGAGCGCGTCGAGCAGTGAGGTCAGGGCGCTCAGATCGACCGTCAGATTGCCGGCAAGCGAGGCGGTACCCACAAGATTGATCGTAGAAATGCCGGTCGCATCGGCCGTCAGGTCGAGGGTGCCGAGCGCGCCTTGCAGATATCCGTCTACGTCGATGGTGGCAGAGGAACCATCGATTGACAGCAGCCCTGTCGACTGCTGAGAAACCCTAATCGTTCCGTTGACATTCAGGTCGGCGGTATTGGAAATATTGTATGCGCCGCTTGTGGCGGCGCTAAGGACGCCAATCCTCAAGTCGTTGGTGGTGTGCGATCCGCCACTATGGTTGTAGATACCAACTACGCTGTTGGTATTGCCCACATAGGTGGCACCGGTGGTTACGGTGCCGTTGGTTTGGTCGAGCGTACCAGTTCCCGAGCCGCCATTGCCGACGATCAGCGCGCGACTTCCCAAGACGTCGAGTATTGTGCCGGCGTCTGCGATCTCCAAGGTTGCTGAGCCACCTCCCACGGCGATCAAGAAGTTGGTCGTCCCGGCAGGCGTGACTTCGGGTGTCGCGTCGAGCGTGAGCGACTGACCATTGAAAAGCCGCATCAGACCTTGGTTTAGTTGTACGCCATCGGCCACCGCGGGCGCACTGGAAATATCAACTTGAGTCGCATTGCCGGTGGCGGGGTTTACAATCCGGGCAAGGTCTGCTTGTGTGGGCAATGTATCGTCCGACCAGTTGTCCACGGTGTTCCAGTTGTTGTCACCAACTGCGCCTCCGCCATCCCATGTCCGGACCACTGCTGCACGGGCAACGGTCAAAGGCAGCAAACTTAGCAGGATCAAAGAAAGCATCGTCGGCACGTATCTGACGCGCGCCGACTGTTGAAAAGGAATGTTATTAGAAACTCGTAACGTGTTCATGGTATTGTTTCCTTGGGAAACCGATCTTCAAATGGAGATGGTATCGGGAGATTATGTAGTGTTTTTGCTCGAAGCTCTACGACATCGCAACGATCTCAAAGACGGGCGTGATTGCGAAATCGGAAATAAGACTCAGTTATTCAGGGTCATGTGCTTCGATCACCAAGAGTGGAGGATTGCTCCCGGAGACTGCCGCATACTCGCGATAAGTCGCCGTAAAATACTCGCCGGTGGTCGGTGACTTCATGCCTTGCAGAACCAAACCAAAGTTGCCGGCCGGGTCGCGCAGCCACGACTGGACGGCGGCGGTCACGTCGACTTCGTGATATTGACCGGTCGCCGGAGGAATGTGGACGTCGCCATCGCGCCGTGAGGTGGCGACTGCGGTATACCTGCCCGGCGTCGTGGGCAAATCCAACCGCGGCTGTCCGGCCGGCCTTTTCCACGGTTCCGCCGCGACTTGAATGTGCGTGGCGCCGAACTGCTGCGCGGCGGTGAGCCATAATTTCAATGTCGCCGACTCCACCTCGTCGGCCGCCAGCGGGCTGGCCGCCAGATCAAAGTGCAGGAAGCTAGCGCAAGCCGGTCCCATCTTGTCGCGACCCGTCTTCAGTGCGCCGTTCCAAGCCGCCTGGCCGCGCTCGTCGACCGTGGCGGATGCGGTCGGCAGCAGGACCAGGTTTCCTTCGTTGTCTACACTGGTCTGCAAGTTGCGGGCGTAGCGAATGCGGCTCGTCTCAGGTTTGGCTGCGACGATTCGTCCGGGTTCCAGCAGCACCGATTTGCCAGCCTTGACCACATGTTCCCGCACGGTTGTTCCGTCCGCCGCATGCTGTTGAACCAACACCGAGCCCGCGAATACCGTGGTGCTGGCCGACTGGTCGTTCTCCACGGTCACACCAAACTCCGTGCCCAGATCGACGATTGTGGCCAGCGGCGTCTGGACTGAGAAGCCGGCGGCAGCCGGTGCAACGCGGGCCACCAACTTGCCGCGCCTGAGGCTGCCCGAGCCGGCCGTATCGATGACAAACTCGACAGGCCCGTTGAGAGTCACTATAGCGCCGTCCTCGAAAGTGACTTCCGCCAACCCGCTACGGAGCAGCAGTCGCTCGCCGGCAAACATCTCCACATTCTTGAAGTTCCCGTCGCTGTTCTTGTCCCAACTCGCCTGCCGCGTGCGGGTGATTTGGGCCACAACTTGCGGCCGACCCTCGGTCTCCGACGGTCGCCAGTCTGGCACTGTCCACAACGCCAACGAAAGCAAGATCGTGGTGATGAACAACCCCGAAATCAGCATCCCCAGCACGGCGTAGTTCGAGATAACGTCGTAGCACGCCTCCCACGCCCGGCGGAGCCGTGAATCCGCCGGCTCGGCATAATCGGCGCTGATCGTCGCGGCAGCCACCGCCTGGCCTTGCCCGCCGGGCGACATTCGCCAGGTGAGCAGGGCGTGGACGGCCATGTATTGCCGATACGTTTCGCGGGCGTCGGCGTCGTCCAGCAGAATGGCTTCCAGCCGGGCGTGCTGCTTGGCCGTGCAGACTCCGTCGGAGATCGCCTGCAGCAAGGCGGGGAAGTCGGAGGTGTCGCGTCGATCAGCCACGCCGCGCCTCGTCGTTGGCCAACTTGCCCTTGATACACGCCGCCAGTGCCAAGCGAACCCGATACAGGGCGTCCGAAACGGCGCCGGCCGTGCGCCGCGACTGCTCGGCAATCTCGGCAATCGAGCGTTCTTGTTGATACCGCTGGCCCAGCAATTCACGCTGCTTAACGCTGAGCAAGCCCAAGCACTCTTCCAGCGCCAACTCCATCGGCCCCGCCAAGGCGGCCTGCGGCTGGCTCTCGCCGGCCAGCTTTTCCAACAGCGCCTCGCCAAATACGAGCCGATCCCGCTGGCGGCGCTTCTGAAAAGCCATCACCTGCACGCGGGCGAACTGGCAGGCCCACGGCCAAAATTCCCGCCGCGGATCGTACTCGGCGCGCTTCTTCCAAAGGGCCAAGTTGGTCTCGGCCAATACGTCGCGGGCATCCTCGGTATTGGGTACCAGCGTGAGGATGAAGGCGTACAGCCCCTGCTGCACCTCGTTGATGCGGGCAACCAGCAGGTCCATGGCGTCGTCTGCAGCCATCCGAAAGCCCTAAAAAACAGCTAAATACCGGGGGTTCACCTAGTATTAGCGGTTCGGGGGCCTAATCTCAGATGAAAAATCGGAAGTTTTCCGATTTCGGCACGGAATCGCACATCTGGGTTCGTGGCGGTTGAAATTAGAGGGAACTGAAATCGACCGTCTGGCCGTCCTTGCGGTTGCCCAGCCGCCAGTGGACTTCTGGATCGATGCCGTAGCCGATGCCTCGCACGCTGCCGTCGCACATGGCCATGTGGAACACGGCGTGGGGGCTGCCGAACATCTCGCGAACATCCAGCCCCGCTCGATCTTGGCGCGGCTGATAGAGGGCCGAGTTGGTGGGATCGTTGGCCCGGTAGTCCGTGCAACGGAACGCGTCGAAATCATGCCCGACCGTCCAGCCCTGATCGTTACCGCTGCTGCTGCCGTCGACATAAAAGTTAGGGTCGATGTACCGCTCGCCAATCAGGTAGGTGTTGCTGGCGCCGTCTCGGATGAGTGCCGCGGCCAGTCCGTCCCGCGAGTAGATCACGCCGGTGTGGTTGGTGGTATTGTAGGCGCACCAGCCGCTTTCGCGATTGCCTGCGTTGCCCGCATAGTCGCTGCGAGCGATCACCGGCGGGGGATTGATGTTGGTGAATCCGTACCGGCCGCCCCCCAGCGTGTAAGGATACGGTTGCGCGCCGCCGCGGGTGGGACAGATGAAGGTCGAGACGACGGTGCCGGCCACCTGGGCGCCGGCGGCCCGCCGCTCGGAGTCGCTGGCATCCTTGCCCAGTTCCCGCAGCGCGGATTGCTCGATAAACGGCAGGATGTTGTAGTGCCAGCCGCCCGGCTGCTCGGCGCCGAACCCCTTGTTGGGATCGCCCGAGGTCCGGTAGTTGAACCCGTTGGCGGGAAAGTGCCCCTGCACCTGTTCGTGCATCAGACAGCCCAGGGCCAGTTGCCGCAGGTTGTTCTGGCACTGGACTATCCGCGCGCTTTCCCGCGCCGATTGCACGGCCGGCAACAGCAAGGCGATCAAGATGCCAATGATGGCGATCACGACCAGCAGTTCTACAAGCGTAAAACCGTGTCTAATTCTCATCGTACTTCCTTTTTTCGTCGCGCGACAAACCCACGACGGACGCTGCAAATCAGGCCCGTGTCGCCGCCGTTTCAAGATTTCAGCCGCGCGCGGCGGATGGCGAAACCGGCCAGCATCAAGCCGGCCAGTCCCAGCAGGGCGAAGGTGGACGATTCGGGGACCACCAGGAACTCCGCGGCGACGACGTGAATGTTGCCGCCCGCATTGGTTGAAAACGTCGGTGTGACGCTCGTGCCGCTGCCGGCAACGTATTGATATCCCGAAGCGGCGCTGCCCCACTGGCTACCCCAGAAGCCGTTGTTGCTCAGGGTCAGCGGTGCGACGGTGTTCGGGGTTCCCGCACCGTTATTCCTACCGGAGTTTTCCACCATGCCGATAACCAGCGAGTTCGAGGCCGACGTGGTGAGGCTCGTGGAAACGTTGCCGGCCGAGGCCTGGGTGTGCCAACTTGCGCCGGTATTGCCCACGCCGGGCAGCGTGTCCGCGAGTCCGAGGATCGACACATGGCCGCCGTTGAGTCCGCCGCCCGTCGTGGTGGCGCTGACGGAAAAATTCCCACTGCCCTGGAAGGGGTTGTCAAGATAGAAGAGCGCTGCGATGCCACCGTCCCATCCGCCCGAGTGGGTATTTTCCTGAACCGCCAGCGTCATCGGCACGCCGTTGAACTGCACGTTGACGCTGGTGACCGCATTATTGTTAAATCCCGACTCGGTGCCGATCGCAACCACCAGCTTGTCGACACCCGTGGCATCATAGTTCAACTGGGTCGTCCCGTTGTGTGCGGTGGTCACCTGCGCTTTATTGCTGCCGAGGAATCCCTCGACCTGGTTGACGATCGAGATCGTCGCGCCATTCGCCGGTGCGGTCATAAAGAAAACAGCGATCATCACAGTAGAAGCCCATCTCATTTCAATCTCCCCTCGCAAAAGGTCAAACTGGGTTAATAAGTATTTAAATCCGGACGAACCCTGAGGTGCCTCTCCGCCGCCGGTTCGTGTGTCGAAGTCTACGTGCTTTGATCACTGGTACGAGGGAGCTTGACCAGTTTGCCGGATTGCTCGTGGCTTGCACCGGAGTCGTTGCGAAACCAGGCAATGCCGCCACTGCCATGGAAAATGCGGCAACGCGAGCATGAGTCGGGAGTTTCTCGTGGTCATGATGGTCTCCTCATATTAAAAAAAGTGAAAACTGTCGATGCCCCACCCCGAGTAGTGGCGGGCCC